>JAFSXS010000107.1 GCA_017443945.1 Synergistaceae bacterium | reverse complement strand
GTATATATATATAAGCACTCAAAAAAACTTTACCACTTTACCTAAGGCCATTTTTTGAAAGCTAAACCATTGCACTGCAACATTTTATCGTTGGGAAACTTTTGGGAAAGTTCTTCAAAATCTTTACCCTTAAACTTTACCAACCCGATTATTTCTCGTGATAGACTATAATTAAGGTACTGGGAGGGGTGGGCGGGCGGTCTTCATTCCGCGAAGGAAGAGCCCGTTTTCGAGCTAGCGACAGAAAAAATTTTTTTTGAGGTGATAAATTTGAACATGATTGATAATGATGATTTTATCGAAGCTAAAACACGTCTCACACTTGCAAAGGCCGAACGTGAAGAATTAAAACTCGCTCAGGATAAAAAATTGTTGCTCGCCCGTGATGATGTTATTCATGCTTGGGCAGATAAAGTCAATATCGTGAAGAATAAAATTTTAGCGTTACCGGAATTGGCACCGCAGCTCGTCAATAAGTCAGCCGGCGAAATAAAGCAGATTGTTAAATCTAAAGTCTTTGAAATCTTGAATGAACTCGCAAATGATGACAACGAATTTGAATCTTTGGAGTCCGCCTCCTGATATTACAGTTGCAGAATGGGCCGACTTTTACCGCCAAATTTCTCCGGAAGCTAATGTAGAACCCGGCAGCTGGCATACCGATAGAGCACCGTATCAACGCGAAATTATGAATGCTATTAGCGATGACTCAATCGAAAAAATAATAGTAATGACAGCCGCGCAGGTGGGAAAAACAGAAATAATCTTAAACACTATCGGTTATTATGTCGATAAGGAACCAAGCCCAATTTTATTATTACAGCCTACACTCTCAATGGGCGAAGCATTCAGCAAGGACAGACTCGCACCAATGATTCGCGATACTCCGTGTCTTACTGGAAAAATTAAGGATCCACGCGCAAGAGATTCAGGGAATACACTTTTGCATAAAAGATTTCCCGGCGGTCAGATTACTATTTGCGGCGCTAACTCCCCTGCAAGTCTCGCAAGCAGACCCATCCGCATATTGTTGTGTGATGAAGTCGATAGATACCCGGACAGTGCTGGCACAGAAGGAGACCCCGTCTCACTCGCTATTAAACGTACACAAAATTTCTGGAACCGCAAAATTATTCTCGTCTCCACTCCTACAAGACAGACTCACGGGATTTATGAAGAGTTCCAGCTAACAAGTCAAGAAGAATGGTGCGTGCCTTGTCCTGTTTGCGGAGAGTTAAACCCGTTTGAATGGGAGCGCATAAAATTTAAAGAATTGCCCGAACCCGTTATGACTTGCAGAAAATGTAATAAAGATTTTAATCAATTCGAATGGGCTTCAATGCAGATTAATGGTAAATGGATTGCTATGAATCCCAGTGTAACGCGCGTCAGAGGTTTTCACATGAACTCTTTTGCAAGTCCCTGGGCTAGCTGGTCAGATTTATGCACTCAATATCAGGAAGCTAAATTAAATGGTGAGGAAAAATTGAAAGTTTTTGTAAATACAGTTTTGGGAGAACCCTACGAGAGTAAAGAAGGTACGCTCGACTCTGAAATTTTAGAGAACAGGCGCGAGAAATATAATGCAGAGTTACCCGATGGCGTTTTAGTTATTACTGCCGGAGTTGATGTCCAGGACGATAGACTCGAATGTGAAGTTGTCGGCTGGGGATTAGGTCATGAGTCTTGGGGGATTTGCTATAAGGTCATTTACGGCGACCCTGCATTAAATGAAACATGGTTAATGCTCGATGATTTTCTTTGTCGTGCATGGCATTATAAAGATGGTACAAGTATTATTTTATCGTGTGTGTGCATAGATTCAGGAGGTCACTTTACAGATGAAGTATACACTTTTTGCAAGCCGAGAAGCAAACGCAACATATTCGCCATCATTGGTCGCGGTGGATATGGGAGACCGAGTGTCGCTGGTCCTACGAGAAATAACCGCAGAAAGACTCCATTATTCACACTCGGAGTCAGTACTATTAAAGGTGTCTTACAATCCCGATTAATGACAGAAAAAACGGGCGCGGGTTATTGTCATTTTCCGGATGATAAAAATTTAGGCTATGATTCCCGTTATTTTGCAGGACTCGTGAGTGAAAGAATGATTACAAAACGTGTAAGAGGCCGTGATGTCATAGTCTGGGAGCAGAGAAATAAAAATATTCGTAATGAGCCTCTTGATTGCCGTGTTTATGCTTCGGGAGCGATTGAAATTTTTAACCCGGACTTAGCTAAACATGCTGCCCGCCGTGCTGGAGCCCACATACCGGAAAGACAGAAGGAAACGAGTCAAGTGCTCAAGAAAATTGCTACACCGCGAGTGAAATTATTACGTTCTGGGATTCGAGTGTGATAGAATTAAATCAATCTTAAGAAAGGAGTCAAAAAAGGCGGCTTAAGATTCCTCTTTCTGACAGATTATTATACGACGTAAAAATTTTCTCAATATCATTTCTCTATCTTATTTATTTTCTTTCATGGCCTGTAATTTGAGTGCAGGCTATTTGTTTATGTGCAGGATCGCGACTCATGTTTACTGGGTGGGGAGGGGGTTTAAGGGGGACGGGCTTTAGGGGGTCCCCCTTTTATGAATCACAAAATTTTTTTTTACTTCATGAACGCAATTAACATAGATAAAATTGTGAAACCGAGTGTTAGTCCCGCAATAAGAAAATTTAAACGCTGCATTATGAAATTTATTGTATTTTCCATGTTATCAAGTCTAATGCTCATGACCTTATAATCTGATTTCATTTCCGCAGCAATTTTTTCGTGTCTGGCTAAATTTTCGGCATTTACCACACGGATTTCCGCAGCAATTTTTTCGTGTCTGGCTTCACTTGCTGCCATTAATGCGCGTATTTCCTGCATGTTTGAATCGTATAAATCTTTTCTCACGTACTCTGATTCACTCATGATAAATTCCTCCTTCGCGGAAAAATTTTCTCATAAATTAATTATCGCTGCAAATGGCGTGTTACTGGGTGGGAGGGGGTTTAAGGGGGAGGGGCTTTAGGGGCTCCCCCTCTATGAATCACAAAATTTTTTTTCGCTGCAAATGGCTATAAATTTCTTCCCTCATATTTCCGTAACAATGCAAAAAATTGGAGTCGCGTTGTAATTAGCAGTTCCCACCCGCCCACCCGGATTGAATTAAGAGTCGCGTTTATAGCAAAAAATTTCTCGCGCATAAAAAATTTCGTTATAATAATTGCAATATGATTTATATTTGGAGGTAATTAATTATGGCTGTTGATACGAAAAATTTCAAAGTCTCCGAGTTCGCCTGCAAACACTGCGGGAAAAATTTAATTGATCAGCGGGTCTTAAACATGGCTCAAGAATTACGCGATTATTTGGGAGTCCCTGTTCGTGTTAATTCCGGTTACAGGTGCGAGACTCATAATAAGAACGTCGGCGGAGTCAAAAACTCTAAACACGTTCAAGGCAAAGCAGCTGATTTATCGTGTTCACTGGGCAGCGCTAAAATGTTCGAGGCAGTAAAAGAACTCCGCAACGCTGGAAAACTTCAAGATATGGACTACTGCATAAAATATAAAACTTTCATTCACATTGACTGCGGCGGAAAGAGAAAAAATTTATATGAGGTGCGCTCATGACAGAAAATTTATTAGACACAAGCATTGATTTTACTATAGGAGGCGGACTTGGTTTGATTGTGTGGTTCTTCGGGGGGCTTGATAAGCTCTTCGAGGTATTGATTGCACTAGTGATAATTGATTATATAACCGGAATGATAGCAGCAGGAATCAATCATGAAATCTCAAGTGAAATCGGATTTAAGGGTATCGCTAAAAAATGTTATATGATTATGTTCGTAGGAATTGCGCATTTGCTCGATGACTTGCTAGTAAAATATTTACCGGACAATTTAGCTGGCTCAGTGCGTGTTATGGTTACAACTTTTTATATTCTCAATGAGACTACATCAATAATTGAGAATGCTGACGAATTAGGCGTACCTATTCCCAAGCCGTTACACAATTTATTGCTGAAGCTCCACAAAATGCAGGACGAGAAATTTAACGCTGAGTCAGATTCACAAGTCAAGCATGAGGAAATCGAGATCAAGAAAAATTAATTTGCGTTATTTTGGGCGGGCTGAGACTCTTTAGGCTTGCTCAAAAAATG
>JAFSXS010000106.1 GCA_017443945.1 Synergistaceae bacterium | reverse complement strand
TTAGAGTGAATCCACGCGAGCAATTTATAAAGGAGGCTCAATAATGATAAAATTTCCAGCTGTAGCAAGAGGCGATTTAGAAGCAGATATTATCATTCACAATGCAAGGATCGCAAATATTTTCATGAACTCGTACGAACTAGCTGACGTTGCTGTTTATTCCGGCAAAATTGCAGGCATAGGCGAGTATAAGAATGCACGCGTACACTTTGACGCAGAAGGACGCGTTTTAATTCCCGGCATGATAGACGGTCATATACACATTGAAGACACAATGATGACTCCGGCAAATTTCGCGAATCTTGCAGCACTTCACGGAACTAGCGCAGTTATGGCAGACCCTCACGAAATTTCTAACGCACTGGGAATCGCAGGACTTGAATACATGTTCTCGGCCTCGCGTTCGTTGCCGATTGATATATTTTTCGGTGCGCCCTCGTGTGTTCCTGCAAGCGATTTCGAGACTCCTTATCAAGAACTCGACATGAACGCAATTAAATCAATGTTCGACTCAGGACTCACACAACATTTAGGCGAAATGATGAATTATCCCGCAGTAATTTCCGGTGACTCTGACGTATGGGGAAAAATTTTATCAGCAGGCAACAGGCCCATAACCGGTCATGCTCCGGGAGTGTCGGGAAAAGATTTAAACGCTTATATGTGCGCAGGAATTGACTCTGATCACGAATGCACAACACTTGATGAGGCACGGGAAAAATTATCTCGCGGAATGTGGCTGATGATTCGTGAAGGTGCTGCGTTCCCTGACTTAAAAACTTTACTCCCCCTAATCCGTGAAAATCCTTTGAATGCTGCAAGATGTATGATAGTCAGCGATGACATAACAGCTAGATATTTGCTCGAACGCGGACACATGGACGAGAAAATGCGCATAATGTGCCGTGAAGGTCTTAACCCGTTTACAGCTCTAAGGATGGTAACGCTGACTCCTGCAGAATATTTCAGATTATATGACAGAGGAATTATAGCGCCGGGGAAAATTGCGGATTTCTCATTATTAGAGTCGGACAAAATCGACGAAAATTTTGCGGTTAATTCAGTGTGGAAAAATGGCCGTCAAATAATGCGCGATAAAGACGTTTTCAGCATTAACGAATCTGAACATTTAGCACCGGCAATCAAGACTCATGTTACAAGAATCCCGACAGAATCACAGATAAAAATCGATACAGCCGGAAAATTAATTAAAGTCATAGGCATTACACCAGGAAGCATAATAACAAAAACTCTCGAACTTGACCCGGCAAAAGAAAATGACATTGCAAAAATTGTAGTCCTCGAACGACATAACGACACTGGCCGATTTGGTGTAGGCTTCATTAAGGGACTCGGCATAAAATCGGGTGCTGTAGGTTCAAGTGTTGCTCATGACGCGCATAATTTCGTGGTTGCAGGTGCTGACGATACAAGCATTATTACGGCGTTGAAGGCTCTTGCGGATTTGGGCGGGGGACTCGTTTTGACTCAGGGCGATAAAATTATTAACTCCTTTGCACTTCCGATCGGCGGACTAATGAGCTATTTATCAGCTGAAGAAGTAGCAAACAAACTCGCAGACATGGAAGACTCAGCAAAGACTCTAGGAATCGAAATAAATCATCCGTTTATGGTCTTGTCATTCTTGTGCTTGAGCGTAATTCCTGAATTGAGAATCACAGATCAGGGCTATATTGATATTACCAAAGGGGGAAAGCAGGATATTTTTGTGAGATAATAACAAGCATTCTTAAAATTTAGGAGCGTGATTTGAATGTCATTATTCCGAATCCGTGAGAACGGTTCAACGTTTACAACAGAAGTTCTTGCAGGCCTCACAACATTTTTGACGATGTCATATATTATAATCGTCAACCCTGATATTTTAAGCGCGACAGGTATGGACAAAAACGCACTTGTAATAATCACGTGTCTTGCGTCTGCCTTAGGTACGTTTTTAATGGCTGTGCTTGCAAATTATCCGATTGCACTTGCTCCCGGAATGGGGTTAAATGCGTTTTTTGCGTTCGGAGTCGTCCTAAACATGAAGATAAACGGCCAGCCGGTAACATGGCAGATGGCACTTGCAGCAGTATTCATTGAGGGAGCTATTTTCGCAGCATTGACCCTCACAAATATTCGTGAAGCAATAATGAATTCAATTCCCAAATCACTCAAAATCGGAATTTCTGCGGGAATAGGCTTATTTATTGCGTTTATCGGCCTTCAGTCAGCCGGAATAGTAGTAAACAATGATTCAACACTTGTAGAACTCGGACACTTCAAGAATAATATTCCCATGATGTTAGCTATGCTGGGACTATTTATCATGTCGGTATTGACGGCCTTAAAAGTTAGAGCAGCACTCTTAATCGGAATCGTAGTAATTACTGCAATATCTATAGCGATGGGGTTATCTCCTATGCCTGAAAAATTATTTGCTATGCCCGAAATGAGTTCAGTTACGCCATTAATCGGCAAATTAGATTTCTCGATGATAAAGGCTCCGGAATTCTGGATCGTAGTATTTACATTTTTCTTCGTTGATTTCTTTGACACGCTTGGGACTCTTGTAGGTGTGTGTTCGCGTTCGGGACTTCTTGACGAAAACGGGAATTTACCGCGCGCAAAGGGTGCATTAATGGCCGACGCTGTTGCAACAATGGCAGGTGCAGTAATGGGAACTTCAACAGTTACAAGCTATGTAGAAAGCTCGTCGGGTGTAGCTCAGGGCGGCAGAACGGGTTTAACGGCGATTACTACTGCATTATTATTTGTCGCTGCTATATTCTTTACGCCGTTAGTTACGATTGTCCCGGGTTATGCGACTGCACCGGCTTTGATTCTTGTCGGAATATATATGATGATGTCATTGCGTGATATTAATTACGATGATTGGACAGAATTAATACCGTCATTGATTGGCTTCTTCATGATGCCGTTTGCTTATTCTATCGCAGTAGGAATTGAATTTGCTATAGTTCTTTACGTTGCAATGAAGATTTTGACGGGCAAATTTAAGGATATTTCTTTCTTGATGGTAGCTTTGAGTGTACTGTTTATCGCTAAAGAATTACTTGCATAAGTGATATAATAAAAGCTCCCCAGCCTCGTGAACTGGGGAGATATTTTTTTGCACTAAGATAAATCAAATTCGTTCTCAGTGGTAGTAACAAGTTTTGCGCCTTCCAAACTTACGGGAACAGGATCGAAAACGCTCCCGTTTGTTATTATTGCTTGTACTAACGTTCTTACGTCTGCTGTGCGGAGTTCGGGATCTGCATACTTGTAGCTGAAGTTATGATTTTTCCCGTCATCGCATGTAAACGCCATTACAACTTTTACACTAGTAGCCATTATTTGTTCACCTCCTATCATAAATGACCTATTACTGCTCCTAAGCCGCTTCAAGAATGTCTACTGCGGTTTTCTCGACTCTCAAAAGCTCTTTGCTAAAACACGGACTCAATACTGCTACGATATTCATTACTTTGTCCGCGTCAAAAGCTGTCTTGCTCATGCTTCCGAGACTAACAGATAAAGTTTTTGTTGTGCCTTTGTCGCTTACTCCGTTATTGAGCTTGAGACTTACTGCTAAGCGTTTGGCTGTTATAGTAACTGCCATCTTGTTCACTTCCTTTCAATCAAATTTGTATTACATGAGATATTATAAGTCATATTTGAGATCTGTCAAGCAAAATTTTTATAATGTTAAAATTTGTTGTAAAGTCTGATAATTACGGGATTTATGCGATAATAACAGAAAAATATTAGCGTTCAAGAATGAATTATTTGTATATAAATGATTGATTTGTGCGTCGTCCGGTGATTTCATTTAATTTCTGCTGCTCTGTCGTTGAGTGCTTCAAGGTGCCTTAATTGCGTTAAATTCAGGCTTCTCCCACAATTTAGCGAGACAATTTTTCAGACCTTTTTAGCCTCAACAAAATCTGACTCATTTATAAAGTGTAAAATTTTTTGTTGAAGTATCTGCAATAAATTATATGGAAGTAAATCAGTGATTTTTTCTTCAGCCAATGCAAAAAATATTCTATTGGATTTAGCTATGGTGAATAGGGCGGTAAAAATATTATTTGGGAGAGTCAGATTTTTGTCCCCTTCCTCCTTCAAATGTTTTGTCTACTTATAGCATCTTAACTAGTGTATGACCTTGTAATTTATATTTATATATTAAATTTTGTTGTATGTGTGCGACCCGTTTTTTCTCGCGTTTTTGCTAGGCCTTTTTTCCCGCTCATAATTATAAATGCACGTTTCCGAAAGACTTTAAGGTAATTAACGTTACAAGACATATCGAAATTTTTTATTTTCTCCCGTCTTTATGGATGGGACAATTTTTTATTTGCAAAGTATGATATTATTTCCCATATATTAATGAAAGGTGTACGCCATGAATCAAAATATTAAATCAGAACTGGAAGAACTGCACGCGCTAATTTCTGCAATGCAGGACAGCCTTTGACCTTCCCGCACTTGAAAAACGCTCGCAGGAACTCACAAAGATAACTTCAGACCCAAATTTTTGGACTCAGGAAGACAGCAGCAACACTCTTAAGGAACTTGCGCAAATAAATTCACGTCTCGATAACTGGACTCACATAAACTCAGAATATGATGATTTAATCGCTATCGAGGAAATTTTATCGGACACTCAAGACAACGAGCTTGAGTCAGAGTTCACGCAAAGATATTCAGCCCTCAAAAACGAGCTTGAACGCACAAGTTTATTATTACTGCTGAATGAGCCTTATGACTCGTCGAATGCAATATTAATGATTCATGCAGGTTCGGGAGGGCTTGACTCGCAGGACTGGGCCGGAATGCTGTTAAGAATGTATCTGCGTTACTGTGAGCGTGAGGGATTCAAGACTAACATTATAGAAGCAGCAACAGACGAAGGCGAGGGCATAAAGAGCGCTGCTGTCATGATAGAAGGTGCTTACTCGTACGGATTTCTCAAAGCTGAAAAGGGAGTGCATAGACTCGTAAGGATTTCACCGTTTGACTCTGCTCATAGAAGACACACAAGTTTTGCGGCTGTTCTCGTGTCGCCTGAATTTCCTGATGATGTCGATATTGAAATTAAGCCGGAAGATTTAAAGATTGACACATTCAGAGCAAGCGGCGCAGGAGGTCAATACGTCAACAGAACTGACTCAGCCGTCAGAATAACGCATTTGCCGTCGGGTATAGTCGTAACCTGCCAGAATGAACGATCACAGCACATGAATAGACAAGTAGCTATGCACGTTTTACGCTCAAGATTATTTGAAATCGCGAATCAAGAACGTCAAGAGGAATTAGACTCAGTTATCGGCGATAAGAAAGAAGCAGCTTGGGGGAGTCAAATTCGCTCATACGTCCTGCACCCTTATACGCTCGTGAAGGATCACAGGACAAATTACGAGACCGGCAATATTCAATCAGTATTAGACGGCGACATAAATAATTTCATAATGGAATACCTGAAGCAGCATTCAAAAGAGGTTAAGTCAAATGCGTAAAATTTTTATTGCGTTGATGATAGTTATTTTTTCGTGTGAAATATCTTGCGCAGAAAAATTTATCCCCGAACAAAAAATTATAAGCCTCACTCAATTAAAGCCGGGTCAAAAAGGTTACGCGCTAACAGTCTTACGAGGCACAGAACCGCAGAAAATTCCCGTAAAAATTGTAAGCATTATCCCGCAGAAACCGGGCAGACACGTAAATAATGAGATTCTCATAAAATTTTTAGGCGGCTACAAACTTGCAAAAGGTATGAGCGGCTCTCCAGTTTTCATAAATAATAAATTGGCCGGTGCAGTCCGTAGCGGCTGGGAAAATTCGGATCAGACTCTAGCGGCTGTTACACCTATTGAGTCAATGTGCTTATTGTTTGATGAAAAATTGCCTGGAAAAAATTTTTTAGCGGGCGATTTGATTTTATCGGGCATGACAAAGACTCAATCTCTCGAAAAATTTGCGGACTCTCTCGGACTTACTTTAACGCAGGGAATCTCGCGAACTTCCGGCGCATTGAATATAGATAATTCACGACTCAAACCTGGCGAGGCGCTTTCTGTTCTGCTTGCATGGGGAGACGTTGATTTATCGGCGGCAGGAACAATTACGGCAACATCTAAGGACGGAAAATTTATCGCGTTTGGACACCCATTTTTAAAGCGGGGCGGGGCAAATTATCCGGCAGCAAAAACTTTCATTCATGAGACAGTAAACAGCACTGCTTTCCCGTTCAAGTTAGCGACTCCACTTACAATTAACGGCACAGTAACGCACGACAAAGAGTCAGGCATTGCAGGAAAATTTAATTATTTCGCAAATTCCATAGCGTGTGAGCTTGTATTTAATAATTTGGACACAAGAGAGTCAAGCAAATATAAATTTCGTGTGATAGCTGATGAGTTCTTGACTCCTTCGTTACTTAACGGATTATATACCGGACTCGCTGAAGAGGCATGGGGGCGCAAAGGTCAGGGCACAATGTCAGTAAATCTGCGAATAGACTCTAAAAATGTCCCAAACGGTTGGACCCGCAAAGATATATTTTTCTCCGGTGAAAATGTTTTAGCAAAGGCTTTCGAGCAGTCAGTGAAAATTATCGACGCTTTCATGACTCAGCCCTTCTCCGATATTATGCCGGCCGGATTTAGAATCACTGTAGACGCAAGCAATTTACCCAGAGCTTTATTTATCGAGGACGTTCAGGCACCCAAAAGCGCAAGTCCCGGCGATGAAGTAATAATAATCGTAAAATTGCGTGAATGGAGGAAAGAAATTTTTACGCGAAAATTTGTCCTGCGAATCCCTGAGTCAGCGTCCGGAGTCTGTGAGGTCGTAGTCAGAGGCGGCAGCAATAACCCAATGAATCAAATCGCAATAGAATCCGGCTATAAATCTATTAACGGGCTCGCTAGAATGTTGAACGAACTAAAAGCTATTGACGCAAATAATGAACTCTTTATCGAGCTGAACACTGACAAACTAGGCGAATCGTTGAGAAATGCTCTTAGCGGCCATAACAACGCAGATTTTCTGCCGGAAGAACAGGAATATTTAAGCGAGACCAAATCACGCCGAATCAAAGAAGGAACGCTCAAAATTTTTACTTCTGAATACTTTATTGACGGCATGATGAAGCGCATTATACACATAGAAAAGTGAAGTGAAGCAATGAACGCAAAATTTATCACAATAGAAGGCATTGACGGAACCGGAAAAAGCACTCAGGCCGGAAAAATTGCACACTGGCTGAAAACTTTTACGGGGCGAGAAACTATTTCGACATTCGAACCGGGGGGCTGTGAGACCTGCAAAAAACTGCGCGAATTTATTTTGTCGAGCGATAATTATAACTCGTTGTCGGAGCTTTTATTATTTCTCGCTGACAGAGCCGAACACGTCGAAAAATTAATTTTGCCGGAACTCAAAGCAGGCCATAACGTTATTTGCGAGCGTTATAATGACTCGACTCTTGCCTATCAATCGGGAGGACATAATCAAAATATTTCTCGCGCAAGAGAGCTTATAAAGGCTTGCAATTTCCCCGAACCTGACATAAAAATTTTTCTCGATATTGACCCGGAAACAGCTTTTAAACGAGTCCAGGCGCGAAAAAATTTACATGACAAATTCGAGTCAGAAGGCTTTGACTTGATGAAACGAGTCGCAGATTTTTATCGGTCATGCAGTGATTTTATCGTGATTAAGTGCGATAATTTATCAATAGAAGAAACTTTCAGCGCGATAATTTCAAAATTGGAGGCTTTGTTATCGTGAGTCCCATTCAAATAAAACGTAGCGGGGGAGAACCTGCAGCATCATCACAGCCCAGAGTCGAATATGGAAGCTCAAGCACAGGACAGCACGCCGAACCAGCATCGCCGATTTCAGCGTCGGGATTCTCGTTTGAGTCAGCAATGGAGTCCGCCGAACTTGAAGATTTATTAGACCAGTTATACGAGCTTTCAGACAAGTTATCAGTTTTTCCGGGCGGAAAGTTAATCGCTGAATATAGATCCGTCCTGCATGAATTATTAAAGCGCGCTGCAAAGGGTATGCGAATCAAACGCGATATGAGGTGGCGCAAAACAGATAGAAAAATGTACGTAACTATCGAACGCGCAGAAAAAGCTATGGACGAGCTTGAAGAGGCTTTTATGTATGAAGGTAACCGCACAAAAGCACTGGCCTTAATGGAGGAGATAAAAGGTTGTCTGATCTCGCTGTTAATGTAACGTGGCAGAATATTTTAAATGAGGCTGATACACACTGTCGGGCAATCGCAGCACCGGCCAAGTGGCACAATGAAATAATTGAGTCACTCGCGAAAAAAATTTTAGGCAGCTATAGACCTTCTCACCCTGATTTATTAATTTGCGGTGAAATCGACAAAGCCCCGAATATAGATTTATGCCGGGATTTAATAAATGATATTGCATTAAGGCCGCTCGAATCACAAAAACGTCTTGGCGTGATAATGTGCGCTGATAAATTAAATCTTAATGCGGGAAATAGCTTATTGAAACTCGCTGAGGAACCGCCCGAACACGCTTATTTGTTATTCTTGATGGAGGACTCGCGATTCTTTCTGCCGACTTTGAGAAGCAGATCACGTTTTAACACGTTGACAGCTCACGACGAAATTAAATCACTCCCGATCCCGCAAAATGATTCTGAATGGGTCGAATGGCTTGCTAAAACTCGCAGTCCTTCAGCAAATGCAGACGAAATTATAAACGATTTAGAGAGCTGGCTTAACTGGGCGGCGTTCGGCGAAAATGAGTCTATTGCTGAAAAATTAGCGTTCTTGAAGATTATAGCTGACAAGAAAAATTTATCAGTTCCGCAATTATCCGACATTATAATATTGACACTTAGAGAGGAAGAAAATAATTACTGTGAACGTATATTTAACGATCTTTGGTAAGCCGCGTTATTTGGGGTTGGCAAAGATAAACAACGAAAAAATTTTACAGGATTTAGAAGCAAATAAATCACAATGGGTAGTATTAAAGACTCCTAGAGGCATAGAAATGGGACTACCCGGCGGCAGACTTTCACCCGAACAGGAAGAAAAATATCAGGCTGACTCATCAACTTTTGAGGATTCGACAGAGTCAATTTTGCAGAATGTAGAATTTGTGAAGGAAGCTGACCCTGAAGACCTAGAAATTTATTACACCTGCCGTCATGATGAACAGAATGCACTATTACGGGCGCGTGATATTCTTGTGTCTCATAACCTGAAATTAAAGCTCGTCGACGTTGAATACATGTTAGACCGCAAAAAATTATTCTTTTACTTCACGGCAGATCAAAGAATCGATTTTCGCGCATATGTTCGGGATTTAGCGCACGAATTTAAGACACGAATCGAAATGCGTCAAATTGGTATTCGCGACGAAGCTAGAATCGTTCGGGGTATTGCCTCTTGTGGTAGGCCGTGCTGCTGCGGTTATTGGCTGAGGGGGTTCTCTCCTATAAGCATTAAAATCGTGAAGGAACAAAGAACGGCGTTAAATCCTACAAAAATTTCTGGTTTGTGCGGGCGGTTAATGTGCTGCATGTCGTACGAGAAAGATTTATACTCGGAATTATGGTCGAAATTGCCGGGGCCTGGCGCGAAAATAAAGACTGAACAGGGATTCTATACGCTTGAAAGTCTCGATTTAGGCAATGAACACGTAAATGTAAGATTTCCGACGGGGAGACTCGTTCCTGTGTTAATTAGCGAGTTTCCAGATTTTAAAGAGGCTGTCTTGAAGGGTGAAGAATGGGGCGAAGATAAAGAATTGCTCGAAAAGAAGAAGGCTGCTCAAGAACGAATCGCACGAATCGAACGCGCAAAACTCGAACGTCCGCGAGTCAAAGTCAATGCAGGAACTTTACGCCCATCAAAGCCAGTAGAGCCTCAAGACCAACGCAAGCCCAAACCTGCAAATAATCAGAGCAAAAATAATAAATCTCAACGCCGCAAGAGACCACGCAAAATGAATAAAGAATCGAGCAAATAAATTTTTATGATGCATTGCCTCCGTATGATTTAAAAATTGTATGGAGGTTTTATTTTATGAGCAAAAAAACTGCGCCCCGGAAATTTCCAGAACGCAGCCGTTAAAATCTTATATTAGCCTATTTCAGCAATTAATTTTTCTACTGCTTCTACAGCATCTGCCGGAAGTTTGTCAATTCCGCCACGCTCAGTCTCTCTTGATTTAATGAAGTTCAGTCTATCCTGAAAACGTTTCTTCAACTGCGTGCGATATTCCTCGTTGCTTAAATCTGCGTCAAAGCCGGGAATTTCCATTGTCTTAATGCCGCTCAATTTTCCGAACGGTACCCAGTTTGCTTTACCCTCAACAATGCGCTCAATGATCATCAAAGTATTTTCTTTGCCGACCGGTTTGCCCATGAAATTGCCCGTGTTCAAAATGTAGCAGTCTACACCGTCAGAAATTAACTGTTTGAATCTCTCGTAGTCCATTCCAAGCGGGTACGTTCTGAACGGGTTAGCATAAGGCTCGCAAACAAGTGCGTCTGGGTCTACACCGGGGGCGAGATTTTCTGCGCTTGTGCGTTTTGTTGCAAGTGTTGCGCCTAATACTGAAGCGAGCGAAGGTCCCTCAAGTTTTAATACAGGAGGCAGAGTCGGATCTCTCATCAGCCAGAAAATAGCATTTAACGGCTCGTCGATTCTGTCGACTCTGTTCGGCGACCATAAACGTGATTTAATTGCGCGTCCGTTGCCGTTTCTCACGTCTTCAGTAACTGCGATTAATTTTCCGTCAGCGTCTTTCACACATCCGCAATTCTGTAATGTAAGAAGGAATTTATTATCAGGGCAGCCGATCGGATAATCTGCAACCTTGTCAAAATATGTCGGCTCTAATGCGATTGCGTATTTATCCTTCACGTTTACGACAAATGCATCATCGTGCAAGACCATAACGTCATATTTTCCGTCGTGCTTTGCGTGGGTGATTGTTGATTTTCCTGACCCTGACAGACCAAATGCGGCCAAGACATATTTTTTGTTGCTGCCGTCCTTGAGGGTATAACGCTTTAAACCACCGTGGCATGACGCGTAACCGTTTCTAGCTGCGATTCCCCATGCAAGTGTGAGAGTTCCTTTTTTGAGTTCTCCGAAATATCTTAAGCCTAAAACTATTGCGCAGTTCTCTTCAGGTGAGAAGAAAGCGAGTCCGAGCGGAAAATCAGGGTGCGACCAGTCGGGATCTGCTACAAAGAAAATATCTCCGTCATGATCTGAAATTCTGCGTGATTTCTCGTATCTAGGCTTGTAGGCTTCATTTGCGTACTGGAAATTAATCATCCAGTTGTATAAATTGTTCTCGTAGCCTTCAGGTAAAATAATATGTGCGCTTGTCATAAAATCTTCGTCGAGTCCTACATAAGCGTCTGCCTGATATAATTTTTTGTAGCGCATTTGATAGACCGCTTCACGAATAATTTTGCAGTATTTAGCAACGTCTACATCAGGATAGCCGACGATTCTGCGTGCTGCTGCTGTACGTCCGAAAATTGCGCCGTCGTTGAAGAGTAATACATTTGCGTCCATTGGTAATTCTTGCTCGGTGGGCTTGTAGACGGGCATTCCGGTTAATTCGATTGTGCCGGGTGAATTTTTCGCGAGATTGTAGGCCTCTTTCAGGTCTAAAACGTGATGAACGTTATTTCCGTAAAAAAGTGTTTCGATTGTTGTACGCGGTTGTGCGTGATAGACTTTCTTAAAATTTTCGGGATCATAATATCCGATTGTTGACATATAAAAAATTTTCCCCTTTCTGAATAAAAAATTTCAGGTTTTCGCGGTAATTATAGCATTAATTAATAATTTGCCGTGTAATAATTGCAATATAAATCCTGAGTTTTTCATCAATGAATCACTCGCGATATTGTCCCGCCGCCGATCACTGTATCTCCGTCATAAATTACAGCTGCCTGGCCGATTGCCGGGACTTTCTGAGGTTCTGCAAATTCTATTATCAGCGTGTCAGAATTAATTTGATTGATTATTGCCGGAATCTCTTTTTGTCTGTAACGCAATTTGACTCGTGCATGAAGATTATTTATTGTGTCAAGAGCTATTAAATTCGCGTTATCGGCAATTACTCCGCGGGCCTGTAGGATTTTCGCGCCGTCTTCAGCAAGCGTTATAGTGTTCGAGCTCGTATTAATTTCTGCGACATAAAGCCGTGATTTTGCAGCAACACCGAGCCCCCGTCTTTGTCCGGCTGTATAATTTATGATTCCCTTGTGAGTGCCTATTATTTGGCCTGACTCATTTATGAAATTTCCGGGTTCATAAATTTTCCCCGTGTAAGACTCGATAAAGCCCGCATAATTATTATCAGGTACAAAGCAAATATCTTGAGAGTCATTTTTTCGCGCATTGATGAAATTTAAAGACTCTGCAAGCTCTCTGACTTCAGGTTTTGTCATGTCTCCTAACGGGAAATCAATTTTTGCGAGTTTTTCCTGAGTCAGCATGTAAAGAACGTAGCTTTGATCCCGTGCTGAATCTTTGGCCTTGCACAATAAATAACGTCCTGAAGTATCGCGCTCGATTCTTGCATAATGGCCGGTAGAAATTCTGTCGAGGTTCAAATTTTTTGCGTGATCGAATAATAATCCGAACTTCAAGAATTTATTACATGTTATGCAGGGATTCGGGGTGCCGCCTGACTCGTAGACCTTCACGAAATTTTGAATCACGAGCGAGTCAAATTCTTTCGAGCAGTTAATTATTTCGTGCGGAATATTAAGAGATTCACAAATTTTTTGCGCATCATCGGGTGAATTTCCGTGCAAAATCATTGTAGCTCCCACGCATATTTTATACTTCTCACGCATTAAATAAGCGGAGACGCTGCTGTCAACACCTCCGCTCATGGCAATTAAAACGCTCATGAACTATTTTAATAACTCGCTCATTTTCTGAAGTCTTCTGATGGCCTCGTCTAACACTTCACTTGAGCGCGCAAAATGGAATCGAATCAAATTATTTATAGGCTCACGGAAGAAACTCGACCCCGGGACTGCTGCTACTCCGATATTCTTTATTACCCACTCACAGAACGCTAAATCTGTCCAGCCTTCAAACTGGGGGAGCTCTAAGAAATTGCTAATATCGACCATGACGAAATAAGACCCTTGCGGCACATTATGCTTGAGTCCTGCTTCATCGAGTCCGAGCAAAAATCTATTACGTTTTTCTGTATATTTTGCTTTGAGTTCGTCATAATATTCGGGCGGGAGCTTGAACGCATTAACGGCGGCTTCCATGAGGGGGGCAGCTGCTCCTACTGTTAGGAAATCATGAACTTTGCGCGCACCGTCGACAACATCAGCAGGGCCGATTAAATATCCGAGTCTCCAGCCGGTAATTGAATAAGTTTTCGAGAGTGAATTGCAAGTAATGACATGATCAAATAATCCCGGAAGTCCTGACGCGTAAACGTGTTTATAAGGATCAAATACTATATGCTCGTAAACTTCGTCAGTTATGATAAAAGCGTCATATTTTACAGCAAGCTCGCCTATTGCGATTAATTCATGCTCGGTGAAAACTTTTCCGCAAGGATTCGAGGGGTTGCAGATAACTATAGCTTTTGCGCCGTCTTTGAATCCCTGTTCAATTAATTTTATGTCAAAATCGTATGTCGGCGGCACTAACGGAATATAAATCGGTGTTGCTCCTGATAAAATTGCGTCTGCTCCGTAGTTTTCGTAAAATGGCGAGAAGACCATAACTTTATCGCCGGGGTTGCAGATTGTCATCATTGCTGACATCATAGCTTCAGTACTTCCGCATGTGATAACTATTTCTGTTTCGGGGTCAATTTCATGGCCTATAGCTTTGCTTTGTTTCTCGCATACTGCATCACGGAAATTTTTAGCTCCGAAAGTTATAGCATACTGATGAGGGCCTGTATAAGCTGCCTTTGCGAGTGAGTCAAGCATTTCTTTGGGCGGATCCCAGTCGGGGAAACCCTGCGATAAATTAATTGCGCCGTATTTGTTGCTGATTCTTGTCATTCGGCGGATAACTGAGTCTGTGAATGTGCCGACTCTATCACTTAATTTCGGCATGGTAAAATTTCAGATCCTTTCGTTATGTATCACAATATTTCTAGACAATTTTAAATTTTCACGGCAGATTTTGCAATATTTTCATCTTTTCTCCCTCTCCGGGCTTGGGATTTAATATAACTCCATTTTTATTTATCGATCGGGTGGCCTTCTTCTGTGTAATATTTATATGAGTGTTCTGTGTCATAAAAATTGCCGTGTCTTTCCCTTATATAATATTTGTGCCAGTCGCCGTAATATTTATTTAATATTTTTTCCCAACCGGATGGGGCTGGAATATTTAGAGTCTCAAACGATAAATAAACAGGGTTATCAAATTCTGAACGCTCCAAAACCATGCGCGAAAGAAAATCAGCTTCCCACAAACACACCAGTTTTGCAACATATTCGCTGTTAAAATCTTTGTATGACGTAATTATATCAATAAATTTTGCTAGAGTTTTATGGCCGTAATCATATTTTGATAAGAGGCGGGAAATTATATATTTCATGGGTCTCTTCAACAAATTAGGCGATGGAATATATAAATCTGTCAACTTTAGTATTTTTTCTGTCTTCAGCGAAAATTTGTCCGACTTATTAATAAATTTTAATGCTGCTTCCCTGTCATCAGGTATGTTATCCAGCGGAAAAATATCTATAAATATTCCCTGCGAAAAATTTAAATTTTTTATTCCCGAATCCATTAATAAACGCGTACGGCCTTCGATTATTGTAGTTTCTTCATTACAGAGTTTGGCAAATGATAATAATCTTCCTCTTTCGTGAGTCTTTGCTGTTATCAATGCATAAGGCTGCTTAAATTCTTTATCCGCAACATCAAGCAATTTATTATAATCCTCGCGCATTACAGCCAAGTCAACGTCATCATCCCACGGAATAAAACCTTTATGACGCGCTGCACCTAATAACGTCCCTGAGTCCGCGTACCACTTAATATTATACTTCTCGCAGACCCGCGCAAATTCCGCAATTAAATCAAGCTCAACCGCCCAGACTCTTTTCATTTCCGGACTGACATAATAGCCGCACCTTTCTTCGCCGTAATAAAAATTTTCCGGAATATCTAATTTTATGTTCATAATTAACACTCCTGTATGAACGCGCACAAAAAAACCGTGAGAGCCTCACAGCCTTTTATGACTGCAAAACTTTCACGGTTATAAACTCTTAAATTTTTGCGTAAATTACCTAATCGGGGGGGGTATTTCTACTTATATAAGACATAATTAATTACTCCCGCAAAGATAATTTAAACAAGTTCTAACTCCGAATGCGCTTGCACCCCTGCAATAAATTCCGCGCTCCTTGTCAATAAAATCAACGCCGGCTATATCCATGTGTGCCCATGCAATATTTTCGCTGATAAACTCTTTCAGGAACAAAGCAGCAAATATCGCACCGCCATATCTCTCGCCGCAATTCACTAAATCAGCAAACGGAGACTTTAACGACTCTGAAATAATGTCATCTTCTAACGGCATTCTCCAGTAAGACTCGCCGCTCTTAATCGACGAATCAAGCAAATTTTTTGCAAGCTCTTCATCATTCGCAAATAAACCTGCCCGATTTTTTCCTAGAGCAACGGCACAAGCTCCCGTCAATGTTGCCATGTCGATAATTGCATCAGGTTTTAACTCGCTGGCAACGCACAAAGCATCAGCAAGAACGAGTCTCCCCTCTGCGTCAGTGTTGTTAATTTCTATAGTTTTCCCGTTTCTCGCGCAAATAATATCATCGGGCTTGTATGCATTTCCTGAGGGCATATTCTCGGCAGCCGCTAAAATTCCATGAACTTCAAGATTTAAATTTAATTCAGCAGCACCCTTCAAGATTCCCAGAACGTTGCAAGCTCCGGTTTTGTCGCCTTTCATTGTTAGCATAAATTGATCGGGCTTGATATTTAATCCGCCACTGTCAAATGTTATACCTTTACCGACGAAGACTATTTTTTTTGCGGGATTTGCAGGTTTGTACGTCAAATGAATTAATCGAGGGGGATTCTTTGAACCTTTGCCGACTGCAAGTAACGCGCCCATTTTCTCGGATTCTAATTTTTTCTCGTCCCAAATTTCGCAGGTGAGATTTAAATTTTTCGCGAGTTCTTGAGCTTTATCCGCAAGTACTTCAGGAGTTATGACGCAGCCCGGCTCGTTTGCAAGTTCACGCGAATAAATCTGTGACTCGGCAAATATTAACCCGCTAGAAAACTTTTCCGGCTCGTAAATGTCCGTATAAATCTCTTCTAGCGCAAAAGGTTCGTAATCATCAGCCTTAGACTTGTATTTATCGAACTTGTACGCACATAAACCGGCAGCTTCACCCAATGCAAGGCTCAACGAGTCAAAATCTTTCAGGTTCGAGAGGTGCACAAATACGCTTTTATTGTGATCGTTGCCAATTTTACGGAATCCCGACGCAAGAGAATTGCGGATAATATTTAAATTGCAGTCTTCGCGCTTTCCAAGTCCTACCAAATATAAATTTCCCTCAACTAACGGAACACGCAAGAGACTCCCTTTTTTGCCGGTAAAATCTTTTCTGGCGGTGAGAGTCTCTACTATTTCGCAGATTTCGTGATTAAGACCTGAAATTTTTTCGCCCTCATGCAATAATAATAACAACGAGTCAGGCGAACAAATATTTTCAACGCGCTTAATTTGCATTAACAGCCCTCTTGACGTAGCCGGACTTGAGACACTTTGTGCAGACTCTGGCCTTAAAGTATGAACCGTCGCCCGCATCAACTTTTACTGTCTGAAGATTAATCATCCAGCGTCTTCTTGTGTGTCTATTAGAATGGCTTACAGCGTTTCCGGAGACCGGACCTCTTCCGCAGCATTCACAAAATTTAGCCATGATAAAATATTCCTCCAATATTTACAATTTATATTTTCACAAATAAGTATTATAGCATTGAGTCATTGCAAAAGCTCATGAAAAATTTTTATTCACGATTTATATTATATCCTGTAAAATTTTATATCACATATTTTATGACGGGAGGAAATTTTTAGCATGAAACGATTATTTATCGCGCTGACTCTAGTATTATTAATTGCGTCATCATCATATAGCAGCGAATCTGACTGGCCGTCGCATTTAAGATTTATGTCAGGGCCTAAGGGCGGAAATTGGGAGACTCTCGGCGCGGCACTATCAGAAATTTTCACAAGCTCCGGACTTCCTGAGACAATAAGCGCGTCAGGTGCAGGAGTATCTAACATTTTGAACACTCACGCAAGAAGGTCAGATTTCGGCTTCTCTGTAACATCATTATTGGGAGCAGCACTCAAGGGCGAGTCAGATTTCAGAGGCCGTGCAGTAAACAACGCAGTAATCATGACAAATTTATATACTCAGTACACATATTTTATCGTGAGAAAAGATTTTGCCGCGAAAAATAAAATTAAGTCCCTCGATGACATAATTAATAACAAAATCGCAGTGAGATTCGCGACTCTCAAGCCCGGCACAAGTTCAGAATTTGTGATTAAGGCCTTATTCGATAAAGCATTCGGAGTCGATTACAAGAAATTTTTTGCGTCAATCGGAGGAAGTGTCGAATATTTTTCCTACGAAGCCGGAGCAGATTTACTCGTTGATAATCACCTTGACTGCTTTGCGTTCTCGGTCGGGAAAATTGCGCCGATAGTAACAAGCATAGAGTCCCGCACTGATATAATTTTGCTGCCGGTGAGTCAAGAAGCGTTGAATAAACTTTCTGACGCATATGGAACTGTAACACTTGAGATCGAACCGGGAATCTATAAATCAGTGCTTGAACCCGTAAAAACAATCGGTGATTTCACATGCATAGTGATTCGTAAAGATTTGCCGGACTCACTTGTTTATGCGCTGAATAAAGCAATATGGGACAATAAAGAGTCTTTAACCGCAAAAGTTGAGGACATGAGCGAATTAACACCTGATACAGCACTTCCCGAAAAAATTCCTACACATAACGGAAGCATAAAATTTTGGAACGAGATCAAGTCAGGCAAGTAAATAAAAATTTTGCAGGTCAGAGAAAATTATTTCACCGGCCTGCGTTAATGATTACTATTTATTATCAGCTAACCACTTTGCAATATCAGATTTTAAGCTGCTGCCTCCGGAATAATGAACAGACAAGCCTTCAGTTATTACAGAATTTGGAGCAAGTTTTGCAATCGCAGTTAGACTCTGTCCGAATCTTCCGCCGCCATGTGAACAGAACGGCATTATAGTTTTTCCCGCAAAATTATATTCCTGCAAAAATGAAGCTATCGGCATAGGAATCGAAGCCCACCAGTTAGGATAACCAAGCATTATAATATCGTAATCATCAAAATTTTTGACGTGATTCCTTAATTTGGGTCTTGCTTGTCTGCGCTGATCCTGCTGTGCCTGACGTAAAACAGTATTATAACTTTCTGAGTATTCATTTACGGGCGAAATCTCGAAAATGTCTGCTCCGGTTTGTTTCTGTAATTCATAGGCGATTCCTTGAGTGTTGCCGCTCCATGTGAAGTAAGCAATTAAAATTTTCTTGCCTGTCCGCGAGCTTTCCTGCATTGCCTGACTCGTAATTAATCCCGTGCCTATTGCTCCTCGTGCGAGTCTGAAGCCTACATTATATAATTTTCTCTCTTGAGGTGCTGCAGCTCTATACGCAGAACGCATATTTTTCGCAAAATCGTTCCATCCTCCGCCGCGGTTGACCCGCCTTGTTCCTGACTCCGGGCCTGTCGGGTTATTCTGTTCGTTTGGTGAGTAAGAGCCGTAAACGTCCCAGCACCATTCTGCAACATTTCCGTGCATGTCATAGAGTCCTAATTTATTCGGAGTAAAGCTCGCAACATTGACAGTTTCACCGCGATAAATTCCGGGCTTGGCCGTTAATTTGCTTTGCGAGAAATAATTTTCCTCGATTTCATACGGGTAATGGCCGTAAAAATTTGCTTCGTCAGCGTCGATTGAGTGTTCAAGATTGAAGGGTGTTACAGTTCCGGCCCTGCATGCAAATTCCCATTCTGCTTCAGTCGGGAGTCTGTAGCCGTCTGCTGAAAGATTCCAAGTTACTTTATTTCCGTCAATCTCATAAACGGGCGTTAAATTTTCTGATTTACTCTTAGCGTTGCAGAATTTCACAGCGTCGAGCCACGAAACATTTTCAACGGGTTTATTATCTCCGGTAAAACTTGAAGGATTCTCACCCATTAACTTTTTATACTCTGACTGGGTAACTTCACGGGGAGCAATATAGAAATCTGTTAAATTAACTTTGTGCTGTAACTCGTCATCACTGCGCCAATTTTCAGACTCGGGACTGCCCATTAAGAAACTTCCGCCCTTGACGTGAACAAAATCATCACCCGCAAATGCACCCGACGCAAAAATTAATATGAACGCGCAAATAAATATTTCTCTCATGATTTATTCTCCTGCAGCTTTACGAACGCACGAAATAGCATTTAGACTTCTGGGATAGCCTATATACGGCAGACATTGAGAAATTACGTCAATTAAGAAATCTTTATCATTTCCCATGTTCATATTACCGCGTGCATGAGCAGTTAATTGAGCCTCGCAGCCTCCCTGAGCAGCAATATAGCAGAACGTGATTAATTCGCGCTGTCTAAGGTCTAAATTTTTTCTCGTGTAATAATCACCGAAACAATTTCCCGCAAGCCATTTATTTATGTGCCGTGTGTCTTCAGGGCCGGAGTCTTGAAAACCTTTCATGCCGTCGCCGAAAATTTTTACTTGTGCGTCGTTGCCAGCTTGGACTCGTGTGTCCGGTGTTGTAGTTGACGCGCCTTCTAACGGTAATTTTACGCCGAGTGATTCAAAAATTTCATTAGCAGCCTTCAAAAACGGTCTTGTCCTGCCGATTCCTAAATATGCTGTACCTTGATAAATTATTTCTTTGCATTCTGACGGAGTTAAACCGGCCTTCACTGCTTCGGGCAAAATCGCTTTGAACTCGTCAACGCCCTGACAGCCTAAAAGAGTCGCGACAATTGCCATATAACGCGTACGAGGGTCTAACTTGCTTTGATTGACGACTTCGACACCAGCAAAATTTGTGAAGAACTCCGCAAATTCGGGATCCGTCGCGCGAAATTCATCGAGATTCGCAAATGCACTTGAAGTTATTGACATGATGATTAACACTCCTAACAAAAATTTTTTCATGACTGCACAACCTTTCTAAGCCATTGATTCAAAAAATTAATCTGCTCTTCCGTGTGAAAATAATGCTCGCCGTTTTCCATCACAGTAAGTCTTGCATTATGAGAGCTTATAAATTTATCTACTATTTTGCGCGAAGTTATATTATCGTTTGAGGCATATAAAATTTCTGTCGGTACCTGCCATTTAATAGGATTCTCGCGCACAAAAGTCAAATATTTCCATGACAAAACCTCGCCGGAGTCCGTGATAAATTCTCCTTTTTCGCGCAAAAAACTTTCTGATATTCCCGCACGAGTCATCATATTTAATATAACATTTTCCATATCAAGAACGGGCGATATAAATAATGCTTTCACGATTTCGCAGTTTTTCAGCGCGTGCATGGCAAAATATGCGCCGATACTGTTTGCGAGGACGTAAATAAATTTATAATTTTTCCGGGCTTCGTCGTAGCAATTTTTTATTGTCTCCTGAACTTCCCACGGCAAATAATTATCATAATCAACGCCGATAATGTCAAAACCGGGGCAAATTTTCTTGTAGTGTTCAGCTTCTGAAAAATTACCGCCAAGCCCGTGAACGTACAAAATTAATTTACCGCTCATTATTTGAGTCTTGAATACTCTTCAGGCGACACAGGCTCGCACCACTCATTTGAAGTCTCTTCGCCGGCTACTTCTACTGCTAAATGCTGGAACCATGAGTCTTTTGCTGCTCCGTGCCAGTGTTTGACATTTGCGGGAATATTCACGACATCTCCCGGTTTTAATTCCTGCGCGGGTTTGCCCCATTCCTGATAATAACCTCGTCCGGAAACAACTACTAAAATTTGACCGCCTCCGCTTTTTGCGTGATGAATGTGCCAATGATTACGGCAGCCCGGCTCAAATGTTACGTTTGCGATAAAAACCTGCTCGCGTGAAATAATTGATAAATAGCTTTGTCCGTCAAAATATTGTGCATAGGCGTTATTAGGTTCTCCGAGCGGGAATGCGCTTAAATTTGCCTGTGATGGGTCGAGGTGGAGTCCCTTTGCGCTTAAATTGACGTTTGCCGGTTGATTCTGAATTTCTTTGCGATCTGTCATGAATGAGTCGACCTTCTTTCTGTAAATTTTATATTTTTCTGAGTCAAAATATTTCTGCTTTGACTCATTATTCTCGTAAATCTCGAACGTGTAAATCCTGTATGACTTGCCGCCTTTTTCCGTGCCTGCAAATAAAGCCAAGACTCCCGGCTCCTGAGCTATTGCGCGCGAAAATTCTTGAGTCATTAACGATTTGAACTCGTCTAACTTATCTGATGCTACATCAAATATATTCATGATAAATTCATGGCCTACACCGCTAGATTTTTGCTGCAAGATTATAGGGTCAAGCTCTAAAAAATTTAAGCTCTCAAGAATATTTTTGCGTTCATCGATAAAACTTTTAAAGCCTTCACTTGACCTGTGAATCTGATAGGCTGCTTCGTCCTCGTAGATTTCCAGTATTCGCATTAAATCGGGGTTGTTCTTGTCTATTGCACCGTAAAGCGCATAAGATCCCGACTCATAGGGCGTAAATTTCGCTACAGTTCGTGCACTAATCGCGGCCATTTCCGGTAATTTTCCGGGCTTGGCCTGAAGTAACGCAACATGAACCTTCAAAGTTTTATTATCGGGCGAAAAAATTTCGTGAGCAAACGCAGAATTTGTGATAAATGCAACACACAATAGAATCAGCGCAAAAACTTTCATGAAATTATTTCATCTCCTTTTCCCAGACTCGAATCGTGTTAATTTCTGCTTTATCTGCGAGTGATTCGAGTGCTTTAATTTCGCTTGAGTCAAGTTTCAGATTTACGGCCTTTACTGCGTCATCGATATGGCTTGTTTTCGTTACACCAAGAATCGGGAGCGTACCTTTTGCGATTGCCCATGCTACTGGGATTTGTGCGACGTTGACATTATGAGAGTCTGCGATTTCTTTTATTGCGCGATTCAATTTCTCCAGCTCGCCTAAAACGGGATTATAAACTTGTCCGCGCGCGCTGTCTTTTGGGAACGGGTGCGAAGTGTCATATTTGCCGGATAAAGCTCCCTGCTCTAAGACCATGTACGAGAAAAATTCAGAATTATTTTCCCTGCACCAGTCAAGAATCCCGGAATTTTCCGACGAACGGTTTAATAAACTATAATGATTCTGGATCGCTGAAATCTTGAGTCCCTCTGCGTGTAAAATTTCTTGAGCTTGATTTATTTCTGCGAGATTGTGATTTGAGAGACCGATTTTGCCGATTTTGCCTGACTTAGCGAGGGGAATTAATTTTTTTGTCCATTCAGGTGCGCCGACGGGATTATGAATCCAGAAATAGTCAATAAATTCTGTGCCGAGTCTCTTTGCGCTTTGCTCGTACATGTCAATAACGGGATTAGCTGACTCTAAATTTGCACATTGAGGCGTAAATTTTGTAGAGATTAAATAACTTTCGCGCTTGACTGTGCGTAAAAATTTCCCGAGAACTTCCTCAGATTTTCCCATACCGTAAACAAATGCAGTGTCCCATAAATTAAAACCTGCTTTCATAGCTGCGTCAAAGATGGGGCGAAGGTCTGACTCAGTGAAATTATTGCCAAAAGTTCCGTCATTGCCCCAAGCCCATGCACCTAAAGCGATTTTTGCTGACATTGTAAATTTTCCTCCTGATTGAATAATAATTTTTTCGTGCAATTGTATGCAAGCTCGTAAATTGTCATGTAACGATAATTTATATTAGCTGCTTTCATGGCCTCGCGCTGTTTTTCCGTAACTACAGCATAAGGATAAATCCCATACACAAACGGTAAGAACGAATAAATAAAATCCTGCACTCCCTTATCGCTCAAGGACGGACAAAATTTTTTCAGACACCGTGATATAGCATTAATTGAATTTCCGTAAGACGCTTTAAAGTCTGTGAGTCTGTCCTGCCTGCTGTTTGCTTCCATGTCGAAATGATTCATTGACAAAAGTTTTAGCAGCCTCTCACGATTCTCAAGTGAACGCGCTAGAGTCTCCGCAATCTCATCAAGAGTCATTTTTTCATGCGAGTCAATTACATAATTTAATTCTTGAGTCCATAAATCATATTCGCGGGCCAATAACGCTAAGAAAATTTCTTCTTTCGTCTGGAAATAATTATAAATTGAAGACCTCCCGAACGTTAAAAGCTCTGCAATGTCTTTAATAGTAATATCTCTGAACGATTTAGACTCGTATAATTTTGCGCAGGCATTAATAATTTCATCACGCCGATTTTTTTGCAATTCGTTCACCTCGTTTGCTTTATGATTTATTCTGACACTGTGTCAATTATTTTATCTGATTCTGACATGATGTCAATATTATGATGTGATATGATTTAGAACTCGAAAGCGAAGATCTTTTTACAGCCGGAAATTATTTATTTGCGATAAATATTCATGATTCTAAATGCTTCAATAACGCCTTACACCCGCGATAAATTTCACTATAAGCGAGCGCAAAATTTCTCGTGTACCATGGGTCTGAGACTTCTTTATGTTCTCCGGTAAAATCGAGCAGCAATTTAACTTTATTGTCTTCATCGCCGCCCATTATGTATAAAATATCGTCTAAATTCTCATTGTCCATACAAATTATATAATCCCACTTTGAATAATCACTGCGCTTAATTTTTCTTGCTTGACGGCGTTCAAACGGTATAGAATTTTTCTTCAGCTCTGATTTTGCGTTCGGGTAAATGTCATTGCCGATTTCGTCATTTGTTGTAGCTGCTGACTCTATAAAAAATTTCTCCTCGTTGCCCGACTCTTTCACTAAATATTTCATGATAAATTCGGCCATCGGTGAACGGCAAATATTACCATGACAGACGAACAAAATTTTTATCAAGTTCACACACTCTCCCATAAAAAATTTTTCCCGACTCATTATAAGCCGGGAGCTAATAAATTATTTCTCGTCATCAGAAATATCAAGAATTTCATCATCTGACTCAGAGTCTAAATTTTCGGGATTAACTTCTTCGGGCGGTATGTCGTCGGACTCTGATTCTGCTAATTCTGCTGCGTCGGGCATGTAGCCTATACCTTTATTTACTTCTGACATGATAGCTTTCATAATTTCGTCCTGTAACGCGGGATTCTCTGACAAAAATTTTGCAACAGCTTCTTTGCCTTGTCCGAGAGTCTCGCCTTTGTACGCAAGCCACGCGCCTTTTTTGTTGATCACGTTATAATCTATCGCCATATCAACAACTGCAACGCCGACGGGGATTCCTTTTCCGTAAATTAAACTTGCATGTGCAGTCCTGAAGGGTGGAGCTAATTTATTTTTCACAACTTTTAAATAAAGCTCGTGCCCGATTGTAACGTCGCTTTTGTCGATTTTCTTTCCGCGCCTGACCTCGAGTCTAACTGACGCATAAAATTTTAACGCCCGTCCGCCTGTTGTTGTCTCACTTGGTCCGGGTGCATAACCTGTTGAGATTAACGCTCTTAACTGATTAATAAATACTACGATGCAATTTGTTTTCGCAATTATTGAAGCGAGTCTTCTCAATGAATACGACATTAAACGCGCCTGAAGTCCCATTTGACTCTCGCCGATTCGTCCGTCAATTTCTGCCTGAGGAGTCAAAGCTGCAACAGAATCAACAACTACAATATCAACTGCGCCGGTTCTCACAAGCTGATCTAACACGTATAAAGCCTGTTCGCCGCTGTCAGGTTGTGCGAGATACAAATCTTCAATTTTTACGCCCAGAGTCGAAGCGAGTCGCGGGTCAAGTGCGTGTTCTGCGTCAATAAATGCTGCAATACCGCCGGCCTTCTGAACTTCTGCGATCGCACATAATGCAATTGTCGTTTTTCCTGAACCTTCAGGCCCGAAAATTTCTACGATTCTACCCTTTGGATAACCGCCGATTCCTAGTGCAACATCAAGAGGAAGAATCCCGCTAGAGACCACGTCAATATTTTTATTTGCTGTATCACCGAGTCTCATTATTGCGCCGTCCCCAAATTTTGAGCGAATATCGCCGATTGCTTCCTCTAAAATTTGTTCCTTTGTTTGTGCAGCTTTCTTTACAGCTTTAGCCAGTTTAATCACTTCCCATTTTTCATAAATAATTTTTTTGCCCGATAATTATAATACAGGCGAGGGGTTATTATCTCGAATCGTCCGCCAGAGTTCAGCAAGTGCAAATCTTACAGTCCTTGTGCGAATCTCGTTTCTATTGCCGGGAAAAACTTTCTTGAACGCAGCAGACTTTTCACGCGACGCAAGACCGAAATAAACAAGTCCGACAGGTTTTGATTCGCTTCCTCCGTCAGGGCCTGCTATGCCTGTTACTGACACTGCAAAATCTGAGTCATAAATTTTTATCGCGCCTTCTGCCATTTCAAGCGCACATTCTTGACTGACTGCACCGAAATTTTTTAGAGTCTCACTCTTTACGCCTAAAATTTTTTGCTTGGCCTCGTTGCTGTAAGTTACCGCCGAACCGTTAAAAGATTCAGAGCTTCCCGCAATATCTGTTAAAGCTGCACCGATTAATCCGCCTGTACATGACTCAGCGCAAGAAATTTTTACGTTATGAGTCTTGGCCTCGTGTAAGACTGCTTCAGCTAGGGACATGCAATTTTTCGGCAAAACATTATCAAAGCGCGATCGAGTCAAATTTTCTGCATTCTCGACGAGTTCAGGATTTCCCCTGATGATTAATTCGACTTGAGGCGACGCGGGCAATATTGAAACGTGAAGAGCTTGATTATTTATTATTTCGGGGATTCTATGAGCGATTTCGAGTTCAGGCAGGCCGAGAATTATAACAGAGGTCCAGCAATTTTTATTATCGCGCGAAAAAATTTCGGGTAATTCCTGACGTATCATTGACTCATATTCCATAGGAACGCCGGGAAGAGCGAAAATTTTTGTGTTGTTGACGATAAATTTTATTCCCAGAGCAGAGCCGGTCGGGTTGTAAATTGCTTGAGCTTTTGCCGGGATTAACGCTTGAGGGTCGCGGGTTTTTGCGAGTCGTTCATATCGTAATTTATCGTGTTTGACGCGTTCTAAAATTTTATCGTAGAGGGGACTTGATTCTAATTCGCAGCCTAAAAATTTTGTGATTGCGTAACGTGTTTTATCGTCATGAGTCGGCCCTAATCCGCCGGAAATTATTAATAGATCTGTTTTCCCTGCCCAGCGTGATAAAAGATTCGTAATTTCTGACTCGGTGTCGGGGATAACTTCAATTTTTCGGACTTCAACGCCGTTATTATGTAAGTGCCAAGCCATGAAGTTGCAATTTTTTTCGAGTCTCACGCCGCTTAATAGTTCGTCGCCTATTGCAGCGAGTACAGCATTATTCATTATGATTCACCTCACATTTTATTCAACGGAAAGCCGCCGCCGAGGGTGGGTGGGTGGGGAGGCGGCGGCAAGCAAAACATTATTTCATCGCCAGTAAAATATTATTTCATCGCTTGAATCAATCCATAAACCCAGCCGCTATTGTATAAATATGCGTTAATGACCTGCAATATTATATTTCCCATGACTCCCCCTAAAATATCATCGGCCATTATTCCCCAGCCTCCGGGTAATTTTTCCATCGCTGAGACCGGCCAAGGCTTTAGAATATCAATCAACCTGAACAGAAAGAATCCAGGAATTATAAAACTTTTCGGCAGCAAATAAATAGTTATCCACATTCCCGGCACTTCGTCAATATTTAGGAAGCTCGGATCTTTGCGGTTGAAAAATTTTTCTGATTTATCAGTCGCCCATACTCCTATAATGCTTATTGCTATAATTGCCCATAACGGAACATCAACAAAGGCACTCACAACGCACGCAGCAAATGAACTCACAGTCCCCGGCATTCCCGACGGAATAAAGCCCAGTCCGAATAAACTTGCAATCCATACATAAAAAGGGTAATTCTTCATATTTTTCATAATTTATATCACTTCTCCGAATAAATCATTTTCTTCGCAATCATAAATTTTTGCGCGTATTAAATCTCCCGGCTTGACGTTCTTGCAGCCTGATACACAGATTAACCCGTCAACTTCCGGCGCATCGCGATAACTTCTCCCCCAGACTTGTTTATTTTCCGGGTCAAGCTCTTCAACTAATATATCAAGCTCTCTGTTAATAAATAATTCGCTGCGTTCCTGTGAAATTTGCGATTGAATCTGCATTAACTTATTACACCGTGACTCAGAAATTTTGTGCGGTACTTGATCGGGAAATTTTGCGGCCTTAGTTCCTTCTTCAGGCGAATACACAAAGCAGCCGAGTCTATCAAATTCTATTTCGCTGATAAAATCTATTACCCGTTCAAAATTTTTATTGCTCTCACCGGGAAAACCTGTCATTATCGTAGTTCGTAACGTGAATAAATTATCAAGACTCCTGATGTAACTAAAAATTTTCTCTAAGTGTCCTGATTTTACGGGTCTGTTCATGCGCGATAAAATTTCCGGGTCTGCGTGCTGAATGGGAATATCTAAATAGTGCAAAACTTTTTCATGTTCGAGCAAAAAATTTATCAAGTCTTCATTGACTCTATTAGGGTGCAGATATAATAATCTTATCCAAGTGCCGGCGGGGAGTTCGTTATTTAACTCGTGAATCAAAGTTTTTAGACTCGTACCGTTATTAAAATCTTGGCCGTAAACTGTCAAATCCTGACCGACTAAGCAAATTTCACGCGCTCCCGAAATTGCAAGCATATGAGCTTCATTTATAAGAGTCTCTAATGGAACACTCCTTAATTTGCCCCTGATTAACGGAATCGCGCAATATGAACATAAAGTGTTACAGCCTTCTGTTATCTTGAGATAGCGAGTCCAAAAATTTTTATTCAGTGCAGGACTAACAATTTTGCAGTTGTTATTCTCATGACCTCCGAGAAAATTTATAACCTTGTCCCACTCCTCAGAACGCGCAAATAAATCAACGCTCGGAAATTCCTGCCGTAACTCTGACTCATAGCGGTTAACGAGACAGCCCGCAATAATGAGAGTCTTAATTTGTCCGAGAGTCTTTAATTCTTCGAGATCAAGAATTGCGCTGATATTTTCTTTTACTGCGTCCTGAATGAATCCGCAAGTGTTTATTATTGCAGCGTCGGCAGTTGAGGACTCGTCAATAATTTCATGTCCGCAAGCAATGAGCCGGCTAATTAAATGCTCGCTATCAGCAGTATTCTTAGCACAGCCCATACTCACAAAAAAAATTTTCATGTTTTATTACTCTTCGTACTCGCTGAAACTCTCTGAGTCAAATGATTTAATCGTGAACGTTCTTTCTAGGCTCACACAAAAATTGCTGGTAATCATCAAGTTAGCGAGTCTATTTCCGTCGATTAATAATATTCCTTCACTCTTTGCAAATTCTGCGGCCTGCTCGGAAAAACTTGCTGTCGTCGCAAAAAGTCCTTTCCCGCCCTTGTCATTAAGTGCGCTGATGAAATCTTGAATATCATTTTTGCTGATGGTCTTAGAGGGCGATAATTTTCGTGCTTGAATATAAATCGGTGTCAATCCTGGTTCACTTTCGAGGATAACGCCGTGAATGCAGTCTTCGCCGGGTGCGTCAAATGCTTCTGTAGTGTATCTTGCATTCTGGAAGGCGCGATAACCCATTTTAGAGAGTAAATCAATAACTAATTTCTCGAATTTGTCAGAAGGTAACGCAGCGACTTTGTTCAAAATTTCTCCGGCCAAGTCAGCATTAAATTTTTCTAGCACATCTTCAAGAGCTTTTGCTGGCGAGTCTGATTTTTCCGGGATTTCTTGAGAGTCGGACTCTGGGGAAATTTCCGGTATTTGTTCGGGGTCTGATTCTGATTCTGAGTCAGGCACTAAAAAATTTATCGGTTCCGGTTCTTGTTCGGGTTCAGGCTCGTTAATTGTGTTGCCTCGCGTTCTAAAGCGCGTTAAATATTCGTCATCGATTACTGCGGGATTGTCATTTAATATTTCTAGTCCTGCATTAGTGATTAAATAAGTATTCTTTGACGGGCTTGAGATTAGGCCGTTCTGCTTTAAATCGTCTCTAGCAGTCTTGACTCTTTCCTTGAGAATATTTTTATCGCCTGAAGACATTTCGTTTGGATCATCGCCGATATAAGCTGCTATTATTCCGAACAGGTCATTTATAACGTAATTATGCGGGTGTCCGTCTTTTAATGCTTCGAGCAAAGGTTTTCTTAATTCCTGAGCTGCTGGAATTGGAATAAATATTCACCTCGTAATTATATTAGTCGCGAAAAATTATACTTCAAATTTGTGATAATCGCAGAATCAAAATTTTATCAGTATTTGCTTTGTGATTTATGAAATTTATGATGGCTGCAATAATAATTAAATTCGTCAACTCTGTAATTAATAGCGGTTTCGTAATAGAAAAAATAACTTCATCAAATATTTTTTTGTGTGAATGAATAAATTATAAATTTTGCTGTAAAAAGTGGCGGCGTTTTTTGTGTGCGATAAAATTTTTTGCGTGAAGAAATTATTGCGATAAAAAATTTTTTTGCTGTGTGAGTCTTTGTTATTGCGTGAATGAATAAAGATTTTTGTAGTTGTAATTGTAGTTGTAAAAACTTTTTGGGAGATTATAAATTTTTATGCGGAAAATTTTTATGCGTGTATTATAGCAAAATAATAATTTCATCAAAAACTTTTGCATACCCCTTTAATCCGGGCGGGAAGAACGAATTATATAAGCGCGATAAATTATTTGCATTTTAAGTGCGTTGACTATATTTATAAATTTATGGCTGTTACAAATTTTATAGTTCACATGTGAGGAGAAACCCCCAAAGCCTTTGCCCCGCCCATGAGTCGCGCAATATGTGATATGATTTATAAATATTTAGGAGGGCTGTAATCATGAAAAAATTTTTGCTTTGTCTCGCGTTAATTATGAGTCTTTGTTCGTCAGCTCAGGCATTAATAACTGTCAGGACTGTCAATAAAGCATGGTCGGCAATGTCAGAGTCAGCAGGCTTAAAGAATATCCCAATCATAATTGATGACAGCAAAAATATTAATTCATACGTAAAATTTAAGTCCAAATCTGATTATACAGTTCACATAACAAAAGGCTTAATGCGAATCTTAGACAACGAAGCACAGGCCGCAGGAGTCTTCGGACATGAAATCGGTCATATAATGCTGGGTCATTACAATAAAAATGTAGAACGCAATTTAGGTTGGACAGCTTTGGGAATATTATTAAGCCGCGCAAAATTTCCCGCACGAGCAATAGGAGATTTAGGAATGACTCTCGCCGAAAAAGGATTCAGCCGAGGCCAAGAAGTAGAAGCAGACGACTACGCAGTAAATTTATTAATCAAAGCCGGTTATAATCCATATGCTTTATATGACGCTATGAAAATTTTAGCAGAACATAATTTCACGAGCGAAAACGGTTTTAATTCACATCCTCCGACTAATAGAAGGCTCAAGCACTTACAAGACAAAGCTAAAGAATTAGACAGCACACAATAATACGCTATAATTGAGAAAAATTTATATATTCATAATAAAGCAGGTGAAAAAATTTTGTCCCTACGTTCAGGCAAAAAATTTATTTTAGCAGCAGCATTGAGTCTGATAATGCCTTTATCCTGTGCAAATTCTGCCGAGCGTTTGATTTATTCGCCGGATGGAGTAATTTTGCGTGGTGCCCGTTCTTATTCGCGAGTCGTTATGTCAGCATATCAGAAGGCTTATGCTATGAATTTCGATATATGGAAACCTGATAATTTACCGGCTGGGTGGTATGCAACTTTTGACGGCTATCCTGTTGCGCAAATTTCTGAAAATCGCTGGGTTTACGGCAAATTAGGTTTTGACGGTGCAATAAGGCCGACAAATATTTTAGTGGGTTCAGTTATTCCCATGAATGAGCCTGAATTATTAAGAATTGCTGCAGTCTGGTCGTATGGTCTGCCGATTAATCACTCGGAATTTCTGAAGATTCGCGAAAAAAATTGCAATCGAATGGGCTGGCTTAATTATGGAACTGTCAACACTTTAATTGCTTGGAACACGTCAAGAATAGGCGTATGGATCTGGATGGGTAATAAATGGCGTAATTTTATCCCTGACCCCGGCGAATATACTTGGCAGATGTTAAAACGCTGGGAAATATTAATTTCTGAAGAGTTGCGCAAGAATAACGCTTATTATTACGGGTCAGAGCCTATAGAAGTTGCAGATATTGCGCGTCAATGGGGTTATATTTGGGGAGGGCGTGTCGTTCTTGACTCTCTGCGTGCTTATAACGGCACTGGCGGAAAAGATTCATCAACTACATCAATGAATACTAGTACAGGCGGCGGGAGTGCTCCTCAAGAAAATAATAATACCGGCGGACAATGGGACGTGGATTAATCATGAAGACGAAAGAAGAAAGAATCAGACAGCTTTTAGGAATGGCATTCAAGACAAAAAGCTCTGCACGTTCTCATGCTATTGCGAATCAGATTCTAGAAATTGATTCACAAATTCCGGAAGCACTGTTAATCAAAGCCGATTGCACAGAAAACGATAAAGAACGCTCAGAAGTACTCACTAAGGCACTTGAAGCTATTGACGCGCACGGGTGTGTAAATGACAGCGATAATGATTTATTCAGACTGATAGTGAATCAAAGACTCGCATTTACTTTGTTTGCGCTGAATAATTTTGACGGAGCTTTTACGGCATGTGAAAAAGTTTTCTCGATTCTTGAGGCAGATGACTCTTTAAGCGAAGATTTTGACGGCTATAATGTTACGAAAGATTTATATTATCGTATAATGATTGCCCGTAAAGAATGGCAGAAAATTTTAGCTGAGACAATGCAGGACTCTGAACACTCGGCGGGATGGGCTTATTCGAGATTAATAGCTGCGTATATGCTTGCTCCCGGAAAAAATAAAAAGAGTCTTTGCGCAAAAATGTTCTGGGACGCATTAATTATTTCGCCTCAAATCCCGTTTTATATGCTTGGTTATGCTCCTGAACCCGATGATAATGCAAGCTCGAAAGATTTTGACGATTTTAATTTTGCGCTGATGTATTATGATGTGCTTTCGGTGTCAGATGATTTCTTTCACTGGTTTTCGCGGGGAGTAATTTTGTTCGGGCTGCTGACAAATAGATTTGACGCTAAAGAACGTGATTACATGATTGATGTAATTGATTCTCTTGGCGGCTACGAGGAATACGAGCACATGAATAATATAATAATGGAACGCGATGACACGGCAGTAATTGAGGCTTTAGCGGCTCATAAATGTTTGACACGATAAAATCAGGAGTAAATCTTACATGAGAGAAATAAAAATTTTCTGCATTACTTATAATGATGTGCATGATGTGCCGTCTTTATTGAAATATCTTCACATTGAGGGGCTTGACATTGCAAAAAATTTCGTGTGGGACGAAGAGAATCCCGAATATTTAATCGTTACTGAAGCAATTTACACAAAGACAGCGTGCATGAAGAAATTTAAATATTTATACGCGAAGAATCCCATAACTATTTTTTTTGCGGGAGAAGCCTTATACCCTGATTTTAACCTGTTTGATTACGCAATTGCAATGAGCAGAAATTTTATACTTTCAGACAGGATAACACGACTGCCGACAAATATATTTTATGAGACAGATAATAGCGCGAAAGAAAATAATCTTACGTTAGAGCAGGCAAGAAATTTATTGCACGAAAACCGGAGATTTTGCAGCTTTATTTATTCCAACAACCACGCACACCCCATTAGAGATAAATTATTTTATGCGTTGTCAAATTATAAGCACGTTGATTCTTTGGGGCCGCACTTGAATAACGTCGGGACTCTCATAGGCGGCGGGCGTTACTCGGAAGGCTGGCAGGAGTTAAGCGTCAAGATCAAGAGTAAATATAAATTTTCTATTGCGTGCGAAAATGCCTGCTTTGAGGGCTATATCACCGAGAAATTATTAACAAGTTTTCAAGCTCATGCAGTGCCGATTTACTGGGGCGATAAAGACGTTGCACAAGAATATAACCCGGAAGCGTTTATTAACTGCAATGATTATGATAATCTCGACGACGTTATAAAGCGCGTTAAGGAAATTGACGAGAATAGCGAATTATGGGCGCATATAGTGAGTCAGCCGTGGCAGACCGAGTCCCAGAAAAAAATATCAATAAATGAATATGAGCAATATAAAAATTTTTTAACGAGAATATTTACAGCTCCTATATCACAAGCAAGGAGACTCCCTCAAGGATCATGGAATAAAACATATAAAGATTGTTTCTTTGACCGGGAAATGATTGGCGATAAAGATTTTTTCAGCAGACTTCACAGAGTTTTTCACGAGCCTGCAAGATTAATGACAAAGTTACGCGATAAAACAATGAAACGCACACCGTTTGAAGAATTCTTTAATGACTAAGGAGACAAAATTTTATAGTGAACAGGAAAATTAAATCACAGCAGAATATATCATCAAAATGGAAGTTGCAGCCGGACTCTTTGCGCAAAATTAAACCCGTCGAGAGCTGGAAAATTTCCACTACAAACGATATTCACATAACTAAGCCCCGTCAGCCTGAAGGTTTGCCAGGACAACAAAGAGCAGTAGAAGCTATAGAGTTCGGACTCGCTGTAAACGGCAGGGGATATAATATTTTTCTCGTCGGTCAGCCCGGCAGCGGAAGAACTAGTTACGCCCTCGAAAGATTGCAGAGTAAAGCTCAGACTCTCCCCGCTCCTGATGACTGGCTTTATTTGTACAATTTCGATAAACCCGGAGAACCTCTCGCCGTTTCTGTGTCAGCTGGCAAAGGCAAAAAATTATCTGATGACCTCGAAGAATTACTAAAAGATTTGAAAGTCGCAATCAGTAAAGCATTTGAGCAGAGTCAATATGAGGACGCAAAAGCACAGCACGTCAAAAAATTTCAGGAAAAGGCCGGCGCAATCATGGACAAATTAAAGTCTAAGGCTGCGAAGGAAAAATTTTCACTCAAGAGAACCCCTCAAGGCTTTATTAATATTCCGTTGATAGCTGACAAGGACGAGAACGGCAAAAAAATTATCCGCGAAATGAAGCCCGAAGAGTACGAATCACTTGACTCAGACCAGCAGAAAAAATTTCAGGATGCCAGCGAAAAAATTTCTCAGCGGACTTTACTGGGAATGCGCGAAATTAGAGACATGGAGAAAGCCCTAAAGGATAAATTAAGCAGGTTAGAGGCCGAAATCTGTCGTGCTGCAATAACGCCGTTATTAAATGAAATCAGCGAAAAATATTCCGGCAATGAAGCATTATTAAACTGGTTCGCGAAAATGTCAGATGATGTCATAGAAAATTTCGGTGCCTTCGTTACTGCTGCACGTGAGGAAAACGCAGAAGTCGATTTTACGCGCTATCAAGCAAATTTATTCGTCAGCAACGATCCTTCAAAGGGTGCGCCGGTCATATGGGAGACGAATCCTACATATTATAATTTATCCGGACGAGTCGAATATGAGAGTCATCAAGGCTATTTGTATACAGATTTCAGGCGTATATTAGCGGGGGCATTTCACAAGGCTAATGGGGGATTTCTCGTTCTTGACGCTGAAAAAGTTTTAATGAACTTCATGGCGTGGGAGTCAATAAAAAGAATCTTGCGCACAGGTGAGGCAGCTATTGAGAATCTCGGCGAACAGTACGGAGCTTTACCCGTCGCATCGTTGAGACCTGCACCCATAAAAATGGATCTGAAAATTATCATGACAGGAACGCCTTATATTTATGAGTTACTGCAATATTATGACGCGGAATTTAGCAAAATTTTCAAGATTAAGGCCAGCTTTGATATTGACATGCCCCGTAATACAGCAAGTGAAAAACGTATGGCAAAATATGTCGCTGAAGTAATAAAGCGCGAAAAATTAAAGCCTTTCGACTCGTCTGCATTGTCTGAGATTATCGAGTGGTCAAGCCGTGAAGCAGAAGATCAAAATTTGTTGTCCGTCGATGTAGGCCGTTTACGTGAATTATTGACAGAGTCTAACGCGTGGGCAGATATTAACAAACCTTCAGAAATTGTAACGCGCGATCACGTCATTAAAGCAATCGAGCACAAGCAATACCGGGCAGGACTCTATCATGATAAATTACTGCGTGCATTCGGAGATAAAATTTTCAGAATCGACACAGACGGCGAGTCAGTCGGGCAAATTAACGGCTTGTCAGTCATTGATTTAAATGATTCGAGATTCGGCCATCCTTCAAGAATCACAGCAAATGTCTTCATGGGTCAAGAAGGAGTCGTAAATATCGAACGTGAAGTAAAAATGACCGGGCCTATACACAATAAAGGCTTGATGATTCTTTCGAGCTATCTCGGCCGCAAATACGCTCAAGATATGCCGTTGAGTTTGTCAGCGCACATAACATTTGAGCAAAATTATTCGGGCATTGAGGGAGACAGCGCTTCATCGACTGAATTATATTGTTTGCTCTCTGCTTTGTCGGGTCTGCCGTTAAAACAGGGAATCGCCGTAACTGGTTCTGTAGATCAATTCGGGAACGTTCAGCCAATAGGAGGAGTCAACGAAAAAATTGAAGGTTTCTACGAGTTTTGCAAGCTCACGGGCTTAACCGGCAGTCAAGGCGTTATGATTCCTGAGTCAAATATTCGTCATTTAATGTTGAATCCTGAAATTATTAACGCTGTCAGAGATAATAAATTTTCTATCTGGGCAGTAAAAACTATCGATGAGGGAATCGAGCTTTTAACGGGAGTACGTGCAGGCCGTCAGAAAAAAAACGGTTCATACAGTGATGATACTGTTCACGGGCTTGTCAAGGCGAGACTCAAGAAAATGTTGACTGACAGTATAAGACTCGAAAAGAAATTTGGCCGCGACACAAGAAAAACTCGCAAGAAGGCCGCAAAACCTGATGAGTCGAGTCAGAATCAATCACAAGAATAATAATTATTTATGGACGATAACAGAAAAATTTTTTACGTTCTCGATAAATTAGAGTCGGAATATCACAACGAAGCCCGCTCCCCTGAACTCGGACATGATGAGCCATTGGACGGGCTGATTCTCACTGTTTTATCGCAGAACACTAACGACAAGAATCGGGACTCAGCATTTACGAATCTGAAAAAATTATATCCGTCTTGGCCTGAAGTCGTGAAAGCAGGAGCAAAGAATCTCGAACAGGCAATCAGGACAGCAGGACTCGCAAACACTAAAGCAGCAAGAATTATAGAAATCTTGAATCAGATTCACGCAGATTTTGGCGGATATTCAATCAAGAAACTTGCAAATTTTACCCCTGATGAAATGCGAAAATATTTGCGTGCTTTACCTGGAGTCGGTGCGAAAACTGCAGCTTGTGTCATGCTGTTTGATTTCAAGATGGCTGCTTTTCCTGTTGATACTCATGTAACGCGCGTTATAAAGCGTCTTGGGATCATGCCGGAAAAGTCTACACCGGAAGAAATTTCGTTATTTCTTGAGTCAATCGTACCGGCTGAAAGATGTTTAGGCGGCCACGTTAATATAATCGAGCACGGCAGAAAAATTTGTCATTCACGTAAAGCTGACTGCAAAAAATGTGTTCTCGCTGAAATTTGCCCGTGTTTATATTAAAATTGTCGAGTAAAGAAAAAATTTATAGATTCATACGAAAGGAGAAAATTATTTATCATGTACGAAGCTATACAAGCAAATAAAGATACTTGGTGGGTAGGAGTAAATGATTATGAGACTGATTTATTCGAGTCTTTATGGCCTCTTCCGCAGGGAGTCGCCTACAACGCATATTTAGTAACGGGGACTAATGCAACGGCAGCTATTGACACCGTAAAAGGGCCTTGGCTCGATGAATATATTTATAAATTGACTCAAGCACTCAACGGACGGGCATTAAATTATTTAGTGATTAATCACATGGAACCAGATCACGCCGGTTTAATTTCCCAGCTGCGAACAAAATGGCCGGGCTTGAAATTTATCGGTAACGCTAAGACAATGCCATTACTTAAAGGCTATCACGGCATAGAAGAAAATATTATCACTGTCAAAGACGGCGACACACTTGACTTGGGCGGACATATTTTGAAATTTGCTACAGTTCCTATGCTGCATTGGCCCGAAAGTATGGTAACTTTTGACGCGTCAACGGGAGTGTTATTCTCAAATGATTCATTCGGCGGGTTTGGTGCTCACGAGGGCGGAATCTTTGACGACGAAAAAATTAAATCACGCTGGGAAGATGAAATGCTGCGTTATTATGCTGCTATTGTCGCGAAATATTCAAACATGGTACAGGGCGCATTAAGGAAGCTCGGCACACTTGAGATCAAAAATATTTTTCCCTCTCACGGAACATTATTCAGGGAAGATATAAAGCAGGTTATAAATCTCTATGACAAATGGAGCAGGCAGGAAGGCGAGCAGGGCGCAGTTGTTGTATACGGTTCAATGTACGGAAATACACGAAGAATGGCCGAAGCTGTCTGCGCGGGTTTGGGCGGTGCAAAAATTAAAGATGTCAGATTATATGACGTGTCGAGGGCTGATATTTCATGTGTTCTGCGCGATATTTGGCGTTATAAGGCTCTTGCGCTGCTTGCATGCACTTATAATACGTTACTATTTCCGCCGATGGATGCTCTATGCTCGAAATTATTAAACCGTGCGCCCAAGAATAAATTTTTAGGTATTGCAGGTTCTTACAGCTGGAGCAAAGGAGCTTTAACGGCCTTACAGGTGTTCGCAGAAAAAATTAAACTCGACAAAATAGGCCCTGAAGTTGAAGTATTTACATCGCCGACTCATGAAGATTTACAAAAATGTTTTGAGCTTGGAGTCAATTTAGGAGAAGCAATTTCATGAGCGAATATGTAACTAGACCGAGAAGATTTAATGATTTGTGGCTGACTGAGTACAGCACTGATAATTTGATTCTCTCACTCAAGATAAAAGAGTATTTGCACTCAGAAAAAACGCAATATCAGGAATTATTAATCGCTGACACCTACGAATACGGCCGGACTATGATGTTAGACGGTGCATTCCAGTTAACCGAGCGTGATGAGTTCTGCTATTCTGAAATGATGTCGCACGTTCCTTTATGCGCGCACAAGAATCCCGAAAAAGTTTTGATTATCGGCGGGGGAGACGGTGCTATCATGCGTGAAGTTCTTAAACATGAATGTGTAAAGCAATGCACGTTAATAGATATTGACGCAAGAGTCGTAGAATGCTCGAAAAAGTTTCTGCCGTTCGCGGGGTGTTCGTTCGAGGATCCTAGAGCCGATTTTAAGTGCATGGACGCAATGAAATTTATTCACGAGACTTCAGAACGCTTTGATGTAGTAATAATTGACAGCACTGATCCTGTAGATTTTGCTGCGGGATTGTTTCAGGCGGGATTTTATGATGATGTCAAACGAGTAATGAATCCTGACGCACTCATGAGCGAATTGACCGAGTCGCCCTTCACTGATAAAGATTTAATGCAGCAGGCACTAAACGAAATGAGAAAAATTTTCCAGATCGTAAAACTTTATTGGGGAGTAGTGCCGACTTATCCGTCAGGTATGTGGACATATGGAGTCGCTTCAATGACTAATGATCCGGCCAAGCCATTAAGAAATGTGAGTAATACGCGATATTATACGAATGAGATTCATAAAGCCTCGTTTATATTGCCTCCGTTTTTGGAAGAATTGACGCGCGAATAAATTTTTCGTCTGCCGCCGCCTCACCCC
>JAFSXS010000105.1 GCA_017443945.1 Synergistaceae bacterium | reverse complement strand
ATGGAATAAATATAAATTTGATACAGTTTTTGTCGGCGATGATTGGAAGGGTACAGAACGCTGGAATAAATTTGAGAAGATTCTCGCTGAAGTCGGCGTTAAAGTCGAATATATACCATATACGCAGGGAATCTCTACGACTATTTTGCGCGAAAAAATTAAATCACAGGAGGAAAATTAAATGCTAATTATAAAGTTGCTCAGGAAAATTTATAGTAAATACAAACTCTCGAAATTCAGAAATTTTATCGTTAATTCACATCACAATATATCTAAAATTGATATTAACAATATTGCGGACATGCGCAAACACGGATTTACTTTTACAGAGAGTCAAACTTTTGACTTAATTAACAACGATTACAGGGAATATATTTCATCGTGGGAAGCATACCAGCCGAGACTCAAAGACGGAAGATATTTCCCGATTTCTGATGATAAATATTTATTCTCGCTTGTGTTCGGCAATTATGTACGAGTCCCGGAAAATTATGCGCTTATAAATGACGGCCGCGTTATCCCGATAAAGTCCGAAAAAATTAACGCAAATAATTTATATGACTACCTCGTAAAATTACCTAAGGGGGGGGGGGGTACCATAAAAGATAGAGGCGGCTGCGACGGTTATAACGTATATGTATTCTCGTCTGACGGTGAAAATTTATTCTACAAGGGCGAAATCTGTACGCGCGAAAAATTTGCGGAAATAATAAATAAATTCAAATCCGGCATAGTGCAGGAAAAAATTACGCAGGGAAAATTTGAATCTGCCATTTTCGACAAAAGCATTAACACCGTAAGAATAATATCTATACGCAAAACTAAAGGCAGCGGCGAACACGAAATTTTTGCAGCAGTCCAGCGAATCGGCACCAATATATCAGCTCCTGTTGATAATTTCTCACAGGGCGGAGGCAGCGCAATTATAAATCTCGAAACGGGCGAATTAGGCTCAATGAAAAGTATAACGCTCGGTCAAAATTGTTATGACTATCACCCAGACACAGGCGCAAAAATAAAAGGCTTAATTATTCCAGGCTGGGCAGATTTGAAGCGAAAAATTATCGACTTGACCGCAAAACTTCCATTTTTTGATTTTATTGCGTGGGATATAGTGATTCAAGATGACGGATTCGCAGTAATAGAAATTAATATGAAATCCACACTTAATTTATTTCAGATACACGGAGGGTTAAGAAATTCTAAGTTAGGTCAGAAATATGCTGAGATGGGATATCTTGAGAAATAAATAAAACAGGCCTCGTTATTCACAAGACCTGCGCTCTAAAAAATTAAATTATTTTCCTTCTTCGTGTACGTTTGGGCGGCTCTTCAGTGTTTAATATAAATTGCTTCTTTGTGGCAGTCTTTGCGCTTAAGGGCAGCTCAACCCATCCCCATGCATTTACGAGAATAAAGCGTATTTTAATTCCTTGTGCTGCGAGTGCGTCAACGTGAGGAGCAAATCTTATAATATCGTCGTATATGTAAGTATTCGAAATTATCCAGATTCTATTGCATTTCGGCCTGTTAAAAACTGTTGCATAATCTACGGCGACTCTAAAACCGTTCTCACAGTCGGGAGGATTAACGCTCACTACAATAGTATCCGGCTTTCCTTCGGGGCGTTTGTGTCCGGGTATAAGGTCTGCGATGTCTTCAAATTTGTTCAAGCTCTCATAAAGATTCATGACTCCCATAGCTTCCTCGTCAAAAAATTGGCTCAATATAGCGTCAAAAGCATTCTGCCCGTTGTAATTATTGTCCGGAGCCTCAAGAGAATTATTCATCCATTCGCGTACTATTGCAATAATTTCAAGCACGTAATCAGGATATTCAGTCTCGGAAATTGCGTTTAAAAGCTCCTGTGCTGTCATTATTGTTCGCGGTTTAAGCTGTTCTTGTATTGTATATTTCTCGTTCTGTTTTCTGGGCATATTTACGCCTCCTCCTAATGAATCAATCAAGTATAGCACACTAAACACTATAACAAATACACTTGAATATTTGCAAAAATTTTTTCGTTAGTTATCTATTTTATTATTATAATAGTAAATGCACTTGATAAGCTGTAAAAACTTTACGTGATTATGTATGAAAATATTTTCGATTTTGACTTTACTTGATAGATTAAAAAATGTTTTCACTATAGCACAATAAATTAATTGCATGATAAAGAAATAAAATTTTTGTGTGAAGGATTATCATAACTGCGAAAAATTAATTTTTTTGTAGTTGCAAATGTAGTTGTAAAATTATCGTTTACCGTCAAAGATTGAGTGAAAATTTTTCTGTGAATATTTATAAGGGTTTGTCCAAAATTTTGTGTAATTAAAAAATTGAAGCCTTGTAAATACTGAACTTCGAACTCTATTTACACAAAAAATCTGACATTGCCTATTATAACAGTCGCATTCGAATATTTGCAAAAACTTTTTCCTGTCCACTACGTAATTTATAATAGCTCACATTTATGTAATATTGCTATAAAGTCTTTCGGAAACATGCATTTATAACAGGCCGCACACATACAACAAATTTAATAGCTCAACAAAAATATTTTGTCATAGTTTTTCGAAAGTGTTTTATTTTATCGCGAATCATAAAATATTTATCGCACCTTTTTACATAATTATGATAACATGCTATAAGATTGCAGAAATTTTTACGTTTTTCACAGAAGGAGTGATTATTTAACTGTGCAGCTTGCCCGGACGTAATGATTATAAGCTCGTGTATTATATAAAATTTTAACTTGAAAGGAGAAAATTTTTCATAAATGACTATTAATGACATTCCCGATATTGTTCAGGAAATATTAAGCAAGAATAAACGCCCGTTCATGACAGTAAAAAATTTAGCTGTAGTAATGGGAGCAGAAGCTAAACGCCTGACAGGCATAAACACGCAAATGACCGCCGCAGAAATCCGCAAAATTTTAGAGCCCCTCGTGATGGACAAATTCATTTTTCACAAGAAAGGCCCGACACTTTACATTCTTCAACCCTGCGAGCCCGAAGATTTAGTTATCGCAGAAATCAATAACGCGAAAATCAAATCAGCAAAATGGATCGCACGTTCATTGCCGTTTTCTAAATCTGATGTCGCAAAAATTATTAACTCTTTTGTCGAGTCCGGCCGCGCAAAAATTATCATCAATGACAACTTAGACGCACGAATCTATTTGACTGACACTCCGGCAATAAAGACTCAACCTGCAAAAATTGAGCCTGAATCCGAACCAGAACCCGAAAAAATTAGCACTCCTTCAACCGATTACAGCCGGGAAGAATTTATGCGGGCATTCGAGAGTCTTGACAACGGGCGAGTCTTTGTGAGAATCTGCGACCTCCGCAAAAAATTAAACTGGCCGAGAGATCTATTTGACGCAATATTAATGATGCTGCGCGACAAAGAGTTAATACAACTTCATATCGCCGACGAGTCTACAATGAGTCCCGACGAAGTAAAAGACTCCTTCATTGACGAGAATAATTACAGAATGGGAACGGTTACAAAAAATGTCAGATAATAACTCGATTGTCAAGCAGCTTAGAGAAAATAACCCGTTCGAATCGTCAGCGTCGCCTATGCCGTGGGAAAATATGAATCCCGATTTACAGCAGTTAAATAGGTCAGCTTCTGAAGAAATCGAACAGTTAATCAGACACAAACGCCGTGAACCTTCTATGCCGTTAGTAGGATTGATTCTCGGTGAGGCAGGCTCAGGGAAGACTCACATGCTGACAAGAATTTTGCGCCGATTGAAAACTAATTCAAGACCGGCAATTTTCGTAACTGTACGGGCATTCAGAGACCCTGAAAGCGTAACACAGGATTTATTGTCAGAAATTTTTATAAGCCTCATGCAATTTCATAGCTCTAACATGTCGCAATTTGATTTATTAGTCAATGAAATCATAAATTCTTATCACGAGCACAGACAAAATGACGGATTCACGGATCTTGCAAAGGTTGACACAAAAATTTATTTATCACGCGATATTCCCGGACTTGATAAAAACGTGCTGAAATGTATTTTGCTCTATGCTGACACTAAAGACGAGAATAAACGCGCTTTGATTCTCGAATGGCTCAGAGAAGGACTCGACGACGAAGACGCAGTAAATTTAGGCCTGCCCCCTCGCGATATTGACTCAATGACCGACGCAAAGAAAGAAAGCAACGCAGAAAAAATTTTAATCTCTCTGGGATTACTGCTCGCTTATGCCCATGTACCTATGATCGTATGCTTTGACCAGTTAGATTATATGAGCGTCAACAAAGAATTAATTGAGGCATGGGGGAATATAATTCATTTATTGACTGATAATCTTGTAGGAATTTTGCCGCTATGTTTCATGAAGTCCCAGATTTGGAACGATAAAATAAAACCGTCTTTAAATTCGTCAGTATATCAGAGGCTCGAACATCATAAAATCGTAATGGGCGAATGTTCATTAACTCAGGCCAAGCAATTAATACGCGATAGAATCGACTTTGCATTTAACGAGAATCAGGAACAAATTTATCAATGGCTCATAGAACGCGTGAAATTGAATCAAGGCTGCTCCCCTAGAATGGTCATAGAGCTTGCTAACCGTGCAATTTTTAAGGATGACTCACCAGCTCCGGCAGCGAATCAAGGCCAGACTCCGGCAATTAATAATAACGGGTCAGACTCAGAAATTTACAAGACTATTAAAGGCGTTTACGATGATGAGTGCAAAAAAATTCGCGGTGATTATAGAGCTTGGCCGCCAAATGCAGATTTGCTCGCGTTGTCTCTAGGTGTGTGGCTGTCTTCATTGGATGGATTCGAGGTCGCGCAAGATAATAGCAAACACTTGAAGATTACAGCAATTTATAACGATAAAAAATTTGCGTTCTTTATCGTAACCAGTAAATTTCATCAGTCGACATGTAATGCGCTTAAACAGGGTATCGCGATGTCAAATGATTGTCAGTGCTTCTATATTTCGGAGACCAAGATTCACAAAAAAACTTGGAAGCAGGCAAATGAAATAATGCAGGAATTTATTGACTCGGGCGGAAAAGTTTTATTGCTCGACAAAGACTCCCGCGTTCAATGGTACGGACTCGCAGCTTTAATTAACAGAGTCGATAACGGCGACGTAAATATTTATTCTGAGTCAAAGCCTAGAGCAGCAACACGCAATGACATAAAAAATTTCGTCAAGAGTCTCAAATTAATTACTGTCTCGCCAGTAAAAGCCAGAGTCCCGGCAGTATCTCCGAGTCTGGAAAATTCTTTAATCGAGATAATAAACGCGTCCCCCATGAAGATAATCAGCACAGCAAAGGCCGCTGAAATGTTAGACTCGAAAAATCAAAAAATTTCGGCCGGTGAACTTCTTGACTTTGTGAGGGCAAATAATAAATTTCGGCTCTTTCCGTCAAAGGACGATACATTAATTTCTATGGCTGACAGGAAATAATTTATCATGTCTAATACTTGTTTTGTTACAGTCAGTGATATAGCGTTGTGTCAAAGGTGTCCGGCCCTTCTTGCTTATAAATTGCACAGGCGCGAAAAATCTGCGTGGTCAGTAGGCATTAAGGGTAAAGATTATTACGGCTCAATTTTTCACAAGAACATATCGCAGGCATTTTTTGAGGCTGCTTATAACGAGTTTAACCCGCTTCACAAAGAAATTATTAATTCATTCGGCAGTCCTGAAAAATTAGAGTCTCTTGTGCGCGAAAAATTTTTTATTCCGTTTGCTGCGTTAAATTCAGAAAATTTTACGTCGGGGCAGTTATTAGCTATGGCTTCAGGCGTTAAAGTCTGGGTTAAAGCAATGTCCGAATTTTTCCGGGAAATAAAATCTCCTGATAAAGTCTTCATCAAGCCCGAACAAATTTTACAGAGCGTTTATAATATGGACGAAGGAAATTTAATTATTACCGGACGTTATGACGCTTTATTATTCAATCCCGACAAGGCCGAAGCTAGATTATTCGAGTTCAAAGGCTATAACAAGAGTGATATAACCGTACCGCTTGCACAGAGTCTCGTTTATGCGTGGCTGATTAATAAGAAAACTGGTATAACGCCGTCAATAGAAATAATTTATCTCGATGAGAACAATATAGAGCCTGATATTTTCGATTCCTCAAGCGTAGCAGCAATGATAAAATCAAATTTGCCGGATTTATTTTTTACGGTCTGGCAGGTTATTTCGCTGAAGTGTAAAAAATTTCCTGATATAAGGGGCGATAAAAAATTGTGTTCGGAATGCAAATATAAACCTACGTGCGCGCAGGATAGAGCAGTAAAATTTAAGACGTTCAAGGCAAGGCGGGGAGCTTCACTTTTGGGCGTGTTAATTTTTTCTCTGCTGGCAGTGCTTGTAACGGCGCAAATATTTTTTTACTCGCTGCAATCGGTTGACTCTCTAGCTGAAGAACGCGAAATTATGAGTCTCAGACTAAGTCTTCAAGATATGATCAGATACGGCAAAGAGCATTTGTCGTCAGTCCCTAACAAGACCGGAAATATTTATTACAATACATTCAGAGATAACAGCAAGGGAGGCAAATATTTCACTCATACACAAAATCTTGTAACACTTGATATTCATAATTTAGATTATTCTTTCGGCGAAGATTTTAACGAGGAAAAATATACAAGCCAAAAAGTATATGAGCGCATTTTTCCAGCAATGCCGGGTAAATATTTATTAAGGGCTTATGCTCCAGTGAATGATAATAATTACTTGATGATTCAAGAAGTCGTAAGCAATGACACGGCCAAGACTACAATTTTTCATGAAGAAGTGTGGTATAAATGAGATTATTTCATGCGATAAAGCCTAATTTAACAGCAGGACTCGCAATCCGTAATGACAGTCTCGGATATATTGAGCTTGACGAAAACGGCGAAGATTTTAGAGAGTTCAGAATCCCATTAGAAGACGGCTGTGTAGCTAGTAATTCCATTAAAGATTTTAACATGCTCGAAAAAGGTTTTGTGCAGCTAATACAGGAGACCGGTAAAATTTCTGTTCCTATAATGCTCGGCGTTCCTTCGGGTGATGTAATTATCAGGCCGCTGAATTTTCCTAATATGAGTCTCGACGACATAAAAAGCTCGTTAGCGCTCAATCTTGAGGAAAATTTCCCATTTCCGAGTTCAGAAGCCGTTTTTGACGCAGTAATAATTGACACTCCTTCAGCATCACGCAATCGGGATAATATAACCGTTCTTGCCGCTGCCGTAAAGAGAAATTATATCGACAACTTAATTGACATCGCTAATAAAATAAATATCGTACTCGGTGCAATCGAACCCGCAAATTTTGCCATGCTCCGCGCAATTCCTGAAGACCGCGAAGGACTTTGCATATTTGCAGACAGACGCAACATTGTAACGACATGGGAAGGACACGGAATTTTCTTCAGGACAGCAGACAACGCCAACAGCTTTAACGACATTCGCAGCACATTGCAATTTGTAGAGACTCAATATAAGCGCGTCAAGATAAATAAATTAATTCTCGCGGACGTAAATTTGAATATAACTTCAAGCACTGATTTAGAAGTCGTAAATTTCTCCAGCAAATTTTATAAAGCTCGCGGACTGGCAATGAGAGACCCCGATGACGCCTATATAATGGACTTGAGACCGCCCGAATATATTGCATTCGAGAGACGCAAAAACTCTCTGAACCTAAGCCGGGTAGCTTTGATATTGTTGTCGTCATGCTTTGTTATTTTATCGATGGGAACTATTTTATTTGCTATTTCACGCATGGAGATAGTACAGGACGCAATCGATCATAATCATGAAGTTATAGCAGAACTTCAAGCAAAACGCTCCGAAATCATGAGAAATAATGCAGCACTATCACAAAATAAAGCTCAGACAGAACAAATTTTAAATTTTCTTCGCGATGACATACCGATTTTGGAGGTCTTGAACGCACTCGAAGCAAACGCAGGCACAGGCATAAAATTATTAGACGCAGATTTCAGCAGGAAAGAGTCTCATTTTGTCGTAACTATAAATGGCACAGCCTCCGACGGTACGTCATTAAGTTTGATGAGTGAGGGACTTCAAGCAAGCGGACTATTTGAAAGCGTAATTATTCCGGGTACTTCATTATCAGAAAATAATCTAGTTGTATTCAGCATAATTCTTACACTAAAGGAGGATTTCTATAATGCAATTTAAGCGTAAAGCCTTCACAATGATAGAATTAATCATAGCAAGTGCAATATTAGCAGGAGTCGGCGTTGTTGCAGTGTTGAACCTGAAATTAACGAATCAGACAGCACAACGCGAGGCAGAAAAAGTCGTAACATGGCTTAATAGGCAGATTCAGAAATCTGACAGAATGAAGCAAACTTTTTCGTTCATTGCTAAAAAAAGCGGCGGCAATTATTCTATTGATCTTACATGGGAAGATAAAACCGTCGAAATTTTGAACGCAACTCCCGGCTGTAAATACGAATCAGAAGAATTTATATACAGTGTTAATCAGACCTTCAATAAAACAGGCAGCATAAAAATAACCGGATCCGACGAAAGTATATATTATGTCGTAATAAGTTCTGACGGTAGGGCGAGACTTTCTGCAAACTCTACGATAGGCGCGGAAGAAACAGCGAACGATTAATAATTAACTTGCTATAATAAGCTCAAAACTATTACAGGATGTGCAGCAACTTGCAGAAAATTAAATCACATAATCAACGTAAACGCCGAAAGCCTAAACTTTTAGGGATCAGCTTAATATTTTTCCTGCTTCTATGGGCAGTCATAGCCGGAGCAGTTTTCTCGTATTATTACAAAGTACCCGCTAATTTTTGGGAAGGCATTATACCATTACCGGACGGCGATACAGTCAGCGTTACTATTTCAAGCGGAATGACAGCACTTCAGGCCGCAAGAGCTTTCGAGATTCAGGGTGCGTTGTCATCGGGGTCTCCTTCTCAATTAGCGCGTTGGCTTGCAAAATTTGGAATCGACAAAAAAATTAGAGCCGGTCATTATTCAGTTGTTCCTTCTGACCCTTGGAACTTGGCCAGACAGTTACGAATCATCAAGCCTGCATTACTGAAGCTGCAAATTTTACCGGGACTCGATATTTTTGCACTCGCCGAAAATTTAGAGGATCAAGACAGCAAATTTAACATGACAAATTTTACTCGTGCATTATTGACCGACTCAAATTATCCCGATGAAATGCAGGAGTTAATTAAATCAATTCCCGACGATGAGTACACGAGATTAGCATTTCTTGAGCCAGAGACTTACATGTTAATCAACAGGACACCCGATGAGGCCGTACAAGCTGCTTCTACTGCATGGTGGAGACAGCGCGGAGACTTAATCAACGCGAAAAAATTAACTTCGAGTCAATTGGTCGACGCTGCAATAATTGCTTCAATGATTGAACGTGAAGTCTTGCATGATTCAGAATGCCGCACAGTTTCAGGCGTAATCAACAACAGAATAAAATCTAACATGGCTCTGCAAATTGACGCTACTGTTGTGTATGCATGGAGGCTCGCAGGAAGGAAAGTAACGCGCGTACTAAATAAAGATTTGGAAATTGACTCGCCCTATAACACTTATAAAATTTCGGGTCTGCCTCCTAAGCCTATTTGTATACCCGGCTCTGCTGCGTGGGGTGCTGCACTTGAACCCGAAGAAAATAATTATTATTATTACGTAGCAAGAAAAGACGGCTATCACTATTTTTCTAAGACCTTCAACGAACACCGGCGGAATATAAAACTTGCGCGATCAGAAAAATAAATTTATTGTAAATGGGAGTGAATATATTTGCCGCGTCGAAATAATAAAACAAGAAACAGGAATCAGGGCAATTTAGGCGAGCTGTTATTATTTGTGCTGATAATATTTTGCTTTTACTGCATATTAGCGTTATTTGACAGTTCATTTACGGGCGAAGGCGGGCGCGAATGGGGGAAATATTTACGTGATTCATGGGGCGGCGCGTTGATTGTCCCGTTATTATTTATATTTTACTTGTGCATTGCTAAATTATTGAAATTTCGTGTCCCTAGAGTCCAGCGTCAAATTTTAGGAACGCTTCAATTATATATTTCTTTCTCGTTTATGCTGGGCTTATTGCGTGAAACCGGCTGGCGTTCGGACTGGACATTATTTCAACCGGGGGGATTCGGTCATGGTCTTGCGCGATTCTTCACTGTAAATTTCGGCCCGTTCATCACGCTTTTATTAGTAATTGCCTCGTTTGTGTTGACAGCGTTTTTGTTTGGATCAAGGATTCTAAAAATTTCTATGCCTGCGTTGAACTCTATTAATTTACCAAGACGAAATAAATCACGCAGAAGGCCAAGCAATGACGATGAAGCAACTTATCTCGAAGACAGGCCGGAAAATGTTTTATTCCCGACAAAGATTCCCTCGCCGAAATTCAAGAAAAATGACAGCTTTGATGAGACTATGCAGTTTTCTGATCCGTCGCCGTTAATTACAGCTTTGAACGCACACGCAGAAATTGAGTCAATGAACATTCCCGCACCCGTCTTGAAAAATTCAGGCAAGCCCGAACCAGCGCAGGAACCTAAACCCGACGACAGCCCGTTTAAACGCTCAATAAATATTTTCGACAATCTAATAACGTCAATCAAATCCGGCGAAATGTCAGCTCCCGAAAAAAAGCAGCCCATTACGAGACAAAAACGATTCCGGCGGCCGCTTCCGAATATTTTGCAGGACGAATCGCCATTAACGCCCGAACCTGTTAAAGACTCAAGCACTGAGTCAGAAGGTGTGCAAATTTTTCCGCCTCCTTATGAAATTTACGGCCCTAGAATCGTAAATGCGTCCGACAAAAATTTATTGAAATCACTTGAGAAACAGGGCAAACAAATAATTTCAGCGTTAAAAAATTTTGGTGTAAATGCCTCTGTAGCTCATATAATAAATGGTGCTGCCGTAACTCAATATCAATTAGAACTCGCACCGGGCACAAAAGTTAATAGAATCCTCGAATTAACGAACGATTTAGCTATGTCTCTTGCTGTAATGCCCGTAAGAATCGAAGCGCCCATATGGGGGACTCATTATGCCGGTGTTGAAGTTCCTGCGCAGGAAAGAAAAATTATCCCGCTGAGAAATATAATTGACTCCGACGAGTTCAGAAGCTCGCCATCAAAATTGACTCTTCCGCTTGGGTGCAAGATTAACGGCGAAATTTTTGTGCAGGGACTCGAAGTAATGCCTAATATTTTAATTGCTGGTAATTCAGGAGCGGGGAAGAGCGTTTTTATAAATTCCTGCGTTCTTGGCATATGTTCAAAGCGTAAACCTGATGAAGTAAAATTTTTGATGATTGACACGAGACAGACAGATTTTGCAGTATATGAAAATTTATCACACATGATGTCAGCTCCGGTTTATGATGTTCAGACGGTGTTAAAGGCTTTAAATTTTGCACTTCACGAAATGGAGTCGCGCATAGAAAAATTTTCACAGGCCAAAGTCAGAAATATTACAGCTTATAACCGGATTGACACTAATGAAAAATTGCCGCTTATCGTGATAATTATTAACGAAATTGCTGATTTGATTTATTCGGCCGGAAGTGAGACGGAAAATTTAATAACGAGACTCTCACAGCGTGCGGGAGCGTCAGGGATTCACATGATTATTGCGACTCAGACACCTGACTCAATTACGAATCTCATAAAATCTAATATTCCTGCAAGAGCTGCGTTTACTCTGCAATCACTTGATGACTCGAAGAATATAATTGACTCCTCCGGCGCAGAGAAACTCACGGGAAAAGGCGATTTATTATTCAAGAGTGCAGGCTACCCATTGCCGATAAGACTGCAGGCACCGTTTATAAGCGATGAAAAAATTTCTGAGTTTGTCGAGTATATGAGCGGTAATTTAGGAATGCCGGATCTGATAAATTTTTAGCCGATACACTAAGTTTGCGCCACTAATTACGGGGGGTACGGGTTTTCAGGGGTGCCTCCCGCATACAAGAAATAAAATTTTTAGCACACATTTGAACATAACAGCGTATTTTGTGATTGTTAGCTGGAGTCCTGTAAATTTATAGTCGTAGTCAATACACAAATTATGAACGTTAAAGTGTGAACAAGCAATAAAAATTTTTATCACACATTTGAACATAACAGCTTTAACGACAAAACTTTTTCGTGAATTTATAGTATATCAGCCGCCGCCTCGCTCCCACCCACCCACCCCGCTCGGCGGCAAAAAACAAAACCATAAAACAAGTTCACGCAAAAATATTTTCTTTCACGCCGTCTATTGTCTATAATTCATATATAAATCTTGAATAGGAGTGAAATTTTTTGACAAACGTTCACCTCATGGGTATGGGCGGTGCAGGTATGAGCGCACTTGCAAAACTTTTGAAGGCTCACGGACTCAACGTAACGGGCTGCGACCTCAAAGAGTCATCTTACAGTCTCGATAATATTCCGTACATAATCGGCCATTCTCCTGATCACATAAAAATTTATAATCCCGACGCTTTAATACTAAGTTCCGCCGTAAGTCATGACAACCCCGAAGTAATAGAAGCCCAGAATCAAGGCATAAAAATTTTATCGCGCGCACAGGCCTTAAGCAATTTATTTAATAATTATCAGGGCATAGGCATAGCAGGCGCACACGGAAAAACTACAACAGCATCAATGACAGGACTAATTTTCAAGCGCGCAGGACTCGACCCTACAATTTATATCGGAGCAAACGTCCCCGATTTAGGCAGCAACGCAATATCAGGAACAGGAAAATTTTTTATAGCAGAACTCGACGAGAGCGACGGAACATTTGAACTCTTTCACCCCTCAACAGCAATAATTACAAATGCAGACTGGGATCACGTAGACCACTATAAAACACGCGAAGAAGTAATACAGGCTTTCACGAGATTCTCAGACGGCAGAAAAGACTCGTTAATAATCTGTGCAGAGGACAACGGCGCAAAAAAAGTTTTCGAGACCTGCAGGAACCGCAAAAATATTTATCGTTACGGCTGGGGAAAAAATTACGACTGGGGAGCATATGACATCGTAAATAATCCCGGAGGCGGCGTTAAATGCAAAATTTCTCATAATGGACGCGAACTCGGGACTCTTGAGCTTTCAATATCGGGCGAACACAACATATTAAATTCTTTAGCAGCAATCGCAGCAGCATTCATAAACGGTATAGATTTTGAGACAAGTGCAGGGATTCTCAAAGATTTTCACGGTTCAGAACGTCGTATGCAATTAAAGGGTGAGACAGCAAATAATATTTTAGTAATGGACGATTACGCACATCACCCCGCAGAAATAGCCGCAACCCTCAAAGCAGTACGCGCAATTTATCCCGGAAAAAGAATCATAGTTTTGTATCAGCCTCACAGATTTTCACGGACTGCAATGTTTGCTCATGAAATCGCAGAGTCCCTAAACTTGGCCGACGAAATTTTTTTATTGCCGGTCTATGCTGCCAGCGAACACGAAATCGAACACAGTTCATCGCAGGAAATAATTAATTACAGCGAAAAAATTATAACTCTCGTGAATTTCGATAACGCCATAAAATTTATCAAGTCAGTATTAAAGCCTGATGATTTATTGCTTACTATGGGAGCGGGCGACGTTTATAAAATTGGTGAAAACCTTTTGCGCGAAAATTGATTTTATTTAGGGTATAATAATTACAAATAAGATGGTTGGGGCGTCGACCATTGGAGGATAACTCGTAAGACCTGAGCAATCAGGTAAGGTTTGAGGATCCCAGAATCCCACGACTTCAGTAGTGAGGAGTACGTCAATTAAAATTTAACAGGAAAAATTGATGAGTAAATGCCGTTAATTAATTTGCAGAACATAAATATAAACGAGTACAAATCTTTAGCAGGTTTATGCACTATCGGCGCAGGAGGCACAGCAAAATATTTCGCAGAACCTTCTTCACCCGATGAATTATGCAAAATCTTAGAGCACACAAAAAATTTACCCGTTTATATAATCGGCGGAGGCAGCAATATACTTTTTCCGGACGGTTTAATGAATGCTCTCGTTGTATCAACTAAGAAATTAAACGCGATTCAATGGGAGAAAAATTTTGTTGACGTTCAGGCAGGTTATAGTCTGCCTATGCTGGTGAAAAATTTTCGTGATAGAAATATCGGCGGTCTTGAGTTCGCTGCTGGAATCCCGGGAACTTTGGGCGGAGCAGTTGCAGGTAACGCAGGCACGTCGGGTCATGGAATCTGCGAATTAATAGAAAGCGTCTTGACTCTGGATTCGTCCGATAAATTCAGGCTTTATGACTCAGATAATATAAAATTTGAATATCGTAAATGCTCGCTTGCTGACGAGAAAATAATAATAATTTCTGCAAGATTGAAGCTCGATAATTCTTTATGCTGGAACGAGGACGAATACAAGAAAAATTTATTGCGCCGTAAAAATCAGCCGTTAAATTTCAGGTCTGCCGGATGTACATTCAAGAATCCCGAAAATTTTTCAGCTGGTAAATTATTAGACGATTGCGGCTGTAAAAATCTTTCTGTCGGGTCTGCTGTTGTGTCGGATATGCACGCAAATTTTATAGTCAACACCGGTAATGCTTCGTATTCTGATATAGTTGGCTTGATAGAAATTTGCCGCAAAAAAGTTTTTGATCTCACGGGAATAAAATTAGAGCAGGAAATAAAGACTGCTGCCCCGTGCTTTGTATTACAGTGAGTCTGCTGTGCGTCGTCGTCCGCGCCTTAGAGTCTTTATATTGATTATGTTCATTCTAGGCGGACTCATGCGCATAAAAGAGTATAGATTCTGGTTTGCTCTGAAAGATTATCACGTTGAGACACAATCTCAGGAATTAGAGCGGCGTTTGTGGGAGATTTTCCCGTCAAGGTGCTTAACGTTCTGGCCTTATCTGCTGAAAGATTCTGCGGGCTTGAAAGAATTTCTCGAACGCGATTTGCCTGTAACAGTTGATACAAGCATGATAAAATTCGGTAAGTTCGAGACAAAATTAGAGTGGCTTCAAGCATGGATAAAAGTAGAATGGCGCGGAAAAATCTGGTGCATATCGAGAGACGGTAAAATGTGGCTCTCTGAACCTGGAAGACCTAACGAGGAGAAAGCCGGCCGCATAATCTGGAAAATTCCGGAGCATGGCAATAATAATAATAACAATCAGCCGCCAATGTTCGGGGTATTCAGGTCGCCAATCTCAACGGAAAGAATCGCAACATTTATTGACGAGTTCAAAAATTTTAAATGGTTCGATTCAGCAAGCGAAATAACATGGGAACGACGCGCCGGAATGGATTTATTTAATCTCAAGCTCACTCACGGAAAACAAAAATTTGAGTTATTATTACAGCGTGATAAATACAACGGTCAAGATGTCGGAACAGTAATCGATGACTTATTTTCGCGCTTAATAACTGAGGGCGGGAGTCATATAATAGACGCAACTTATGAGGGGAAAATTTTATTGCGTAATTTATAATATAGTATAGACTTAATATTTATTGATTTCTTATAAGAAGGGGAACATAAAAAAATGCCGGGAAAATCTGACAGTCTGCTAGTCGGACTGAGTATGGGAACAACGAAAACTACAATGATAGTTGCAGAACGGGATCGCGATTATCCTGATTCTTTGCATATAATAGGTTTCGGGGAAGCGCCTTCACGCGGAATTTCACGAGGCGTAATTGTAAATATTCAGGAAGCACAGCAGTCAATAACTAAAGCTCTTCAGGATGCACAGGGAATGACCGGCATATCATCACGAAAGCTAAGCAATGTAGTAGTAGCCTTTAACGCTATGGACATCAAAAGCGAGTCAAGCCACGGCATGATAACACTAGGGACTCGCGACTCTAAATCAGTAATGCGTGAAGATCTGAATCGACTCATAGGACGCGCACGGGAAGACTTAAATGTAAATCTGCGAAATAATTTATACTCTCTTCACATGATCCCGACCAGCTACGAACTTGACGGCCGCCCGGTAGACGAACCTTTGAACATGAACGGAAATAGACTCGATATGTGGCTGCAAACTGTAGCAGTTCCCATGAATTATGTAAAAAATGTCCGTGATTGTGTGCGCAAGGCCGGTCTTGAGGTCAAAGGCTTAATTCTCAAACCGTTAGCTTCATCATTAGGAGCTGTCTACGATGAAGAAATGCGTTCAGGCTGTATATCGATTTGTATCGGCGGAGGCACTACAGGAATCGTGCTTTATCGCGGGGGGCGTGCATTCAGAGTTATAAATATTCCCATCGGCGGCGATCACATAAAAAGCGATTTGGCTACAGTTTTGCATTTACACCCGGTCGACGCTGAGAGACTCAAGAAAATAATTTTTACGACAGATTCCGACACTTTGCGCAGTGAAGGTGTTGACGTAGATTTAGCAGTACAGGTTATTCTAGCGAGAATTGAAGAATTATTCGGCGATTATGTTCGTGCAGCCTTAGCCGAGTGTACCCCGCAGCATTTTCCGAGCGGAATAATTTTATCTGGCGGAGTCTCCGAGACACCCGGAATAGATATGCTTCTTTCAAATATTTTGCAGATGCCCGTACGTAAAGTGAGCGAACCTATTTATCAAATGTCTTATGGCCGTGATCACCCGTCATACGTCAGCGCAGCAGGTATATTAAAATATTGCGTAATCCGTGAAAATGACCCTTATGTGTTCATTGACTCAGAACAATTTAACCGCTCACAGGATCAAGACATCGAAGAGTCAGAGTCAGAAGATGAAGAAGAGCGCGAAGAGTCCTACTCTGCACCAGTAACTAAGGGACGCGGAAAAAATAAGCCTCAGCCCCGTGAAGATGATGATTATTACGACAACAATAATGACGATTATGACGGCTATGAAGGCGATGACGAAGAGGACGACGAACGCCGCAAAGGAAATTTTCAGGACGCTATAACAAATTTCTTGTCGAGGATACGCGACATGTTTTAATAAAATTTTGTCATGCCCGAAAAAATACGATAAAATAATTTTTCACACACTAAAGGAGGAGAACTTTAGCTAATGGATCAAAATAAATTATTCAACTTAGCGAATAATAACGTACATCAGAATGAAAAAATAGTCGTGTTCGGTGTCGGAGGCGGCGGAGGAAATGCACTCAATCACATAATAGAGTCAGGCGTTCAGGGTGTCGACTTCGTAGCAGCTAACACGGACGCAAGAGCATTAGACATGAGTCAAGCACCTAATAAAATTATTCTCGGTGAGGCTTTAACGCGCGGACTCGGTGCGGGGGCAAATCCTCAAGTCGGAGCAAATGCCGCAAAAGAAAGCAGCGACAAAATCAAAGAATACATAACGGGTGCTGATATGCTGTTTGTTACTGCCGGTATGGGAGGCGGTACAGGAACGGGAGCAGCTCCGGTAATTGCTGAACTCGCAAAAGATATGAACGTTCTTGTTGTCGGAGTCGTTACAAAACCGTTTGGCTTCGAAATGGGTAAGCGCATGAATACAGCCATAGAAGGAATCAATCAACTTAAGAAAAACGTTGACGCGCTTTTAATCGTCGAGAATGACAGACTCCTTCAAATGGACAACGGAGTTAAGATAAAGATTATTGACGCTTACAAAAAAGTTGATGAAGTCTTACGTCAAGCAGTGCAGGGCGTTACAGACCTGATTACTAAAAATGGTTTCATAAATCTTGATTTCGCAGACATTAAAGCAATCCTCACAAACGCAGGCACAGCAATAATGGGAATGGGTGAGGGTGAAGGCGAAGACCGCGCAAAGAAAGCAGCCCAGAACGCAATCACATCGCCGTTAATGACATTTCCTGTTACTGGTGCAAAAGGTATCTTGTTAAATGTTACGACAGGAAGCGAAATTACTTTAGGCGAAATGTCCGACGCTGCACAAATAATCGAGGAAACAGCAGACCCTGACGCACAAGTTATCTGGGGGCACGTCATAGATGAATCTCTCGGCGATAAAGTTCACGTTACATTAATTGCGACATTCCCCGAAGACGGCAGAGAACGCCCGAAAATTATCAGCAAGTCAACAGCAGATGACTCGCAGAAACAGAATCAGACTCCGAAAACTCAGCAGCCTCCGAGAGCACCTGTACAGCCTCCCCAGCCGCCGAGAATTAATACTCTTTATGACGCATACACAAAGAAGAGACGCGCTCAAGAAGGTTTTGAGGAAGCTAGATTAACACAGCCTGCAAATGATGAACATAGCGTATTCCCGGGAATGCAGAGGAAGCCATATGACCAGCCGGCATTTTTCAGAAAGAACCTCAAGGACTGAGTCAAGACGTTCAACAGTCAGGCGCGGGATAAAGAAACGCGGGATTTTGCCTTCGTTTGGTGATATTATTCTGCCCGTTGTGAGTGTTGCTGCTGTAATTTTGCTCATAATTGCAGGACGGCAGTTTTTCCTCAATGGGTTAAGGACTTCACCGGGAATTTCATCGACGAGGGCATTTGCTGAATCTCCTGCTTTGCTTGCTGAACGTGAGAGACGCGAGAATCCCGAACCCGCACAAGAAATAATAATAACTGATTCACAAGATATTGCAGCGTCAGATACAAATTTGTTAGCAGTCCCCGGAGTTAGAGAGACTTCGACTCCCTCGCCTGTTACTGTTGAAGTTACGCCCGTTCCTGAACCCGTAAAGCCTGAGCCAGTGCCCGCAAAACCTGCTGTAACTCCCGCGAAGAAACCTGCACCAGCTCCCGCAAAACCGGCAACACCGCCGAAAATTTCAAATCTGCCAACATCTAAACAATGGCGAGTCCAAGTCGGCGCATACGGTTCTAAATCATCAGCACAGGAAGCAGCAAACAAAATTAACAAAGCAGGCTACAAAGCTACAGTGTATTCAAATCCTGCGTCAAAATATATTAAAGTCTGGGTATTCGCAGGAGCCGACAAGAAATCAGCCGAACACGTCATGAATGCAATGAAAGCTATGGGATTCAAGACAAGTTTTGTATTTCCTCCGCCTAAATCTAAATAATTTATCATGAAAGATTTTGACACGTTCGAGAAAATTTTATACGACCATTCGACAAATAAAATAATTCCCGGCCTTGAAAGAATTTCCCGACTGCTTGAGAGACTCGGCAACCCGCAAAACACTTTCAGGGCCATTCACATTGTAGGCACTAACGGCAAAGGCTCAACAGGTGCATTTATCTCGTCAATCTTAAATGAGTCAGGCTATAAAACTTGTTTCTATTCGAGTCCGCATTTAGAGAGTCCAAGCGAGCGACTATTAATCAACGGTCATGCATTAACTGCGCAAGAATGGATTAATGCCGCAAATATAGTCGTGAAAGAAATTCGCGAAAATGAAGACTTGCCCTCATACTTTGAGATTCTGACGGCCTGTGCGTTTGTCTTAGCTCGCGAAAATAATATTCAGGCAGGAGTCATTGAAGCAGGACTCGGAGGCAAACTCGACGCTACTAATTTACTTGCTGATACTGCATGTTCTGTTATTGCGTCAATCTCAATGGATCACATGGAGTATTTAGGCCCTACACTTGAGAGCATAGCCAGTGAAAAATTTGCAGTCGTGAAAGCTGATACACCCGCGATTTTTTCCGGACTTGATTCGAGTTTGATACCACTTTTTAAAACTTTCTGCCGCGAAAATAAAGCCCTGCCCTTTGTCGTTAGTGAGTGCGTGGAACTCGATAATATTCGCATTACTCCAGACGGCAACAAATTCGATTTTGACTCGCCCTTGTTAAATCTTAAAGACGTTCATACAAGTTTAATCGGCAAATATCAAGTTCTCAATGCGTCATTAGCACTGTCAGCAATTGCAAATATCCGCGAAAAATTTCCGTTAATCACGAACAAAGCAATCTATAACGGTATGCAAAAAGCGTCTTGGCCGGGAAGACTCGAAATAATCTCCCGCGAGCCTTTAATAATTCTTGACGGAGGGCATAACTACGACGGCGTAAAAAATTTATGTGAGAGCGTCAAATCTCTATGGCCTGACAAAAAAATTGCTGTTGTTTATGCTGCAATGAGAGATAAAGATTTCACCGGCTGTCTTGAGTTAATCAGCAAAAATTTAGAGCCTTCAATATATTTTACGACTGTCCCGGAAATGAAACGCGCTGCAACTCCAGAAGAATTATTTAATGCCGCAAAAAATTTCAAGTGGGCAAATGTCCCAGAATGCTTTGACTTGCCGTTAAATGCAGTGAAGCAGGCTGTAAATAATCATGATTTGATTCTTGTCTGCGGGAGTCTTTATTTAATCGGCCATATCAGACCAGAAATAAAAAATTTCCTGTTATAGCAATAAATTATAAATATTTCGCGCAAACCTGTTATACTAATTCATAAATAAAAATTTTAACTGGAGCTGAAAATTTTATAATGGCCATTGATGAACTCGACCCGACAACTGCAAGACTCGTATCTGAACTCGCGACTCAAATGCTGCCTTCACTGACAAAGGCGTTAAACTCCGCTGTACCCGCCGACCAATTCGCAAACGCACTCGAACGCACTAACAGAATGTCTCAAGAGTTACGTTCGCACATTGAGAAATCTATACGTTCAAGCATAGAAGACAGCAGAGCCGGCCGAAGTATGTTAATGCAGTCAATGGCTTCAATGCTCGAAGAATTTACGAATCTTAAACGCTTAATAGAAAAATTGCCCGATAAATTAACAGGAATCTCAACAGGTCTCGAAAATGTAATAAAATCTGCCGCAGAAAATCATGACTCAAGCAATAATATTCACGAAAATAATAATATCCTGCAGGAACTATCAAATATTCAAGAAATGTTAAGCGAATTAGTAAAGGGCCTGCAGACCTTCAGCGAAAAATATTCACGTGAAAATCAGCCGGCACAGCAAAAAATTAATCCTCCTGACAATAAATCGCAAATAATTAACGAGCCTGATCCTAGACTCGATAAATTGATAAATAATTCATTTCCGGGACTTGAAGGACTCATTAAGGCAAACGGCAGGACTCACAGCAAAGAACTTGAAGAATTATCGCGCGAAATTTCAGCATCACAGGAACAAAATAATATCGCACTCGTTCATGAAATAAGAGAGGCAGTAAATGAAGAACTTGCAAATTTTTCCGGCACTCACTCAAGCCAGACAAAGCAGCCAAGCTCATTAACTACTAAAATTTTGGCCGCAATGTCCGGAACCTGCATAATTTTCATGGGAATAATAATTTATCTGCTTCTGCGGTAAAAACCGAATTTTGTCGCAAAGACTCTCATCATAAACGTTACTAATCTCAAATTTTTGCGCCACCTGCTAGGCTCTTGCAATTGACGATAAAGCCATTCAAATCCGATTTTCTGCACCCACTTGGGAGCGCGTATCAAGTGTCCTGAGAAAACGTCAAAAGCTCCGCCGACTCCTACAGCTAATAACGATCCGAGTCTTTCGCGATGTAAAGCTATCCATTTTTCTTGTCTCGGCTGACCCATTGCAGCAAGTAAAATTTTTGCACCGCTTGACCTTATTTCGTCGGGGATTGATGTATCTCTGATGTCAAAATATCCGTCATGAGTCCCAGCTACAATTAAACCGGGAAAACGACCCTGCAAGACCTGCGCGCAAATTTCTGCTGTGTCCCCTGCTGCACCCGCAAAATAAACCGGCCATTTTTCAACACTCGCTAATCTGCACAACTGTTCGGCAAAATCTATTCCCGCGACTCTTTCCTGCACGGGATCTCCTAAAATTTTCATGCCAAGACACAAGCCCGACCCATCAGCAAGAATCATCGCAGAATCTTTCACGATCTCGAAAAATTCAGGGTCATCAATAGTTGTCTCCATTCCGAGAGCATTTAACGTAACTACAAGGCTTGCGCGTTCATCGGGGGGATTCAGAATCAACCCGCGAGCTTTTGACACCGCATAATTCATCGAGACATTATCAAACGTTATTCCCCATAATGACGGTCTGCCCTGAGACTGCTTCTTTCTCGAACGCCTGAAGATAAATAAAATTATTACGACTACAAGAATTATTAACCATTTATTCCACACAGCAGAAATGCTCGTTAACGCACATAAGCCCGCTAAATATTGCACTGCTTCGGGGTGTTCTGTTCCGCCGTCTAACATTTTGCGGTAGATTTTCCCGACTCCATGCTGGTTATTTTCTTCTGTGTCGCTCAATAAATCACGGGCAAAATTTATCACGATCTCTATAACTGGAATCGCAAATAATCCCAGCGATAAAAATAAAACTGTGCTTAAGACTATACCTTTTGTGCTGCCGATTATGGCCGTTCCTGCGATAATTATTCCCCACATTGACGCTAAAGCCTTCCCAGCCTGCCTGTACATGTTCCCGAACCGGCTCCAGAAAGCTGCAAGAAGCATAAATCCCGCAAATGACATGAAAAACGCTCCCGAACCCATCACAAAACATGCAGCTAACATCATCACAAATGAAACCGCTAAGACATGACCGACAAGCCCGGAAATTTCGTCCAAATATCTAAATATAAACGGGAAAAAGCTAAACCACAGAGTCCCAGCTATAAACGAAAACGCCGGAGTCAAATAAATATATTCATTGTCGGGGAATCTTATAAAGTGAACGCCCGGCCCAAAGTATGCACACAACGCGCCTATAATCGGATAAAGCAACTGCCAGCGCGCATCGTTGTAAATTACTTCTGCAATTCCGGCAACATTCGCAAGCATAGCACCGCAAATTATGACTCTATCCTCAAACGAGCCAAACCACGACGCTAAAATCAACCACGCACCGCAAAGCAGGATATCTCGCAAATAACCATACTGGCGCGGGGGTAAAGCACGTTTTATATAGTACTGAACCCCTACGCAGATTATTGCAATTGATATACAGCCCGAAATTATTAATGCACTATCGGGAAGTGATTCTAGTAAGCCCATCCATGTACGGCACGAGCGCTTCAGGAATATTTATACTCCCGTCCTCGTTCTGATAATTCTCGATTATTGCAATCAGAGTGCGCCCTACTGCAATCCCCGAACCGTTAAGTGTGTGCGCAAATCTTATTTTCCCGCCGTCAGCAGGTCTGTAACGCAAATTCATTCGCCGGGCTTGAAAATCTTCACAGTTTGAACACGAACTAATTTCGCGGTATTTATTTTGTGAAGGCAGCCAGACTTCTAAATCATACGTCTTGCAAGATCCAAAGCCTATATCACCGGAACACAAATTTACGACTCTATACGGCAGATTCAAAAGCTCTAACACTTCACCGGCATTAGCTGTCAATTTTTCGAGCTCGTCATAACTTGTTTCGGGCGTACAGATTTTCACCATTTCTACTTTGTCAAACTGGTGCTGCCTCATTAAGCCTCTGACATCACGTCCCGCGCTCCCTGCCTCGCGTCTAAAACACGGAGTATAAGCAGTATAATACAAGGGTAAATCTTTCTCATCTAATATGCTTTCACGATTCAAATTTGTTAGCGGCACTTCAGCAGTAGGAATCAGCCATAAATCATCATTCTGCAATTTATAGAGATCTTCTGCAAATTTCGGCAATTGTCCAGTACCCTCAAGAATCGCAGATCTTACCATGAAAGGCGGCTCAACTTCTAAATAACCGTGCTTCTTCGTGTGAAGGTCTAACATGAAATTAATTAGCGCGCGTTCCATTCTTGCGCCGAGTCCCTGCAAAACTGTAAAACGACTCTGTGCGAGCATGACTCCCCGTTCAAAATCCATTATTCCGAGAGGTTCAGCAATGTCCCAGTGCGGTTTTGGCTCGAAATCAAATTTTTTCGGCTCTCCCCATTTGCGTACGACGGGATTATCATTTTCATCATTGCCGATCGGAGTTGTTGCGCTTAATTTGTTCGGAAGAGTCATTAAATGATTGTGAAGTTCTGACTCAATTTCTGCAAGCTCTGAGTCAAGAGACTTTATTTTATCGCCCATTGACTTAATTTCAGCTTTTAAGGCGTTTACGTCGAGATCGGGATTATTTTTTGCGCTGCCGATTTTGCGTGATCCTTCATTGCGCTTGGCCTTGAGGTCTTCTGTCTCACCGATAATTTTGCGCCGTCTTTCGTCGAGTCCTGCGAGAATGTTCAAATCGAAATCATGTTTGCGATTCTTGAGGCACTCCGCGTACTCGTCCATGTTTGCAAGAATATATTTGATGTCAAGCATTATAAATTTTTTCTCCTTCGTTGTTGTTGCGTCTGATATTCTTTAACAAATTAGCCATCTCTATAGCAGTAACCGCACACTCTGAGCCTTTGTTGCCCGATTTGCTGCCTGCACGTAATAAAGCCTGATCAAGTGTATCACATGTGAGAACACCGAAAATAACCGGGACTCGATGATTAAGCCCGACGCTTGCTAAACCTTTTGATGATTCTGCTGCTACATAATCAAAATGGGGAGTATCTCCGCGAATAACTGCACCCAATGCGATAATTGCATCATATTTGCCGGTTAGTGCTAATTCCTGCGCGATTAATGGCAGCTCCCACGCACCAGGAACCCAGAAAATTTCGATTGAATTTCCTGATACATCATGACGCATTAACGAATCTTTTGCACCGTCAATTAAACGCGATGTGATTAACTCATTGAAACGTGAAGCAACTATTGCAACCGATAAGCCAGTACCGAGCAGCTTTCCTTCTGTAACCTTCATAAAAATTTTTACCTCCTGAAAATATGTCCCATTCGAGACTCTTTTGTCTGTAAATATTTCTCGTTGTATTCATTAGCGGCGATTAAGATCGGGACTCGTTCTGTTATTTCTATGCCGTATTGTTCGAGACCTGAAATTTTGCCGGGGTTATTTGTCATGAGTCTTATACGCTTGAGTCCTAAATCTTGTAAAATCTGCGCACCCGTTCCGTATTCGCGCATGTCAGGCGGAAAACCTAACGCAACATTTGCATCAACTGTGTCAAGTCCTTCATCCTGTAATTTGTAGGCACGTAATTTATTTAATAGGCCGATTCCTCTTCCTTCTTGACGCATATAAAGGAGGACTCCGCGTTTTTCTCCTGCGATCATTGACAGTGCCTTATGCAATTGGGGCCCGCAGTCGCATCTAAGAGAGCCTAATACATCACCGGTGAAGCACTCACTATGAACGCGTGTTAAAACAGGTTCAGGAGTCAAAATATCTCCCATGACTAACGCTAAATGAGTGTGTGAGTCGTCGTCCTGAGTTATGCTTCTGTATGCATGAACATCAAAGACTCCCCATTCAGTTGGAATCTTGACAGATAATTTTTTCTCTACCCGTTTAAATTCGGGACGCTTTATAATAATTTCATGTTCGTGATTATGACAATTCAAAAAATTTTCATCTCGCTTTACTATTGCAGGATAATATTAGCATAACATATCGCGATAAAGAAATTTATTTTTTCTTCTGTTGTTGTGCAAATAAAAGTGAAAAATTTATCTCGCTGCAAAAAATTTTTTCTTCGTAAATATTTATTATCACGTGAACGAGCCAACATTTTTGTAGTTGCAAATGTAGTTGTAAAATTATTCTGTATTAATCGTATGGGAAAAATTATTAATTAATTATATCACTCATTCGAAAACGTTTTATAATAGTTCATTGATTCTCGCCGTCCCCCGAAATAATGACGTGATTTTGTCTCGCATAAAGACAACAATTTTTTTTGCAAATGTTCAAGGCACTTAATCCAGCTGCAATGTAAATAATTTATCGCGCTTATATAATTTGTTCTGCCCGCCCACCCTGATATAAGGGGTAGCTCCTACATGCAAAAATTTCTACAGATATTCAGATATAATATCAATAAAAATTTTCATACACTCAAAGAAGGAGGCAATTATTATAGCAAACGGTTATTACATGCGGCGTGCATTATATCTCGCTAAAAAAGGTCTTCGCAGAACGTCGCCAAATCCTATGGTCGGCTGCGTCATCGTCAAGAATGATAGAATAATCGGTGAAGGCTGGCACCACGAATGCGGACAACCTCACGCGGAAATAGAAGCACTCAACGACGCAAAGAATCACAATGAAGACGTACGCGGCTCTACAGTTTTTGTAACGTTAGAACCCTGTTCGCATTTCGGAAAGACTCCCCCGTGCGCACAAAGACTCGTCAGTGAAGGGGTTGCGCGAGTAATTTATGCGATGACGGATCCAAATCCCAAAGTCAACGGTCAAGGGCTGCAAATTTTACGTGAGGCAGGAATCGAAGTCAAGCAAACGACTCAAGGCTTTATGGAGCAGGCAAAATTTTTGAATCGCGGCTTTGTATTCGTTCATAAACATAATCGGCCGTTCATCACGTTAAAAGCTGCAATGAGTCTCGACGGAAAAATGACTCTCGCGAATAACTCAAGCAAATGGATAACAGGCATTGAATCACGCACACAGGCTCACAAATTACGCAGTCAAAATGATGCTGTCTTAGTCGGAGTTAATACCATTCTGCACGATGACCCGCAATTAACTGTCAGACATGTTGAAGGCCTTGACCCGTTGAGAATAATTCTTGACTCGCAATTGAGAACGCCTTTAAACGCTAAAGCAATCGCAAATGATAATAAATGTTTGATTCTTACGAGTGAGACTGCTGACGAGAAAAAATTTACCGCCCTACAGAACGCAGGAGCAAGAGTCGCACGCATAAAAACTGTCAATAATCACATTGACATAAAATCTGCGCTTGATTATCTCGTAACACAAAATATTTTGACTCTCATGATAGAGGGCGGGCCGGAGGTGTTAAGCTCGTTTTTGCGTGAAAAATTTGCAGATTACGTTAATTTGTTCATTGCTCCTAAAATTTTCGGCGAGGGGCGCGGCTTTGGCATGAATCTAAATTTTGAATCAGTAAGTGAGGCATTTAATGTCGATATTCCCAAGTCAAAGATAAAACGCTTGGGCGATGATATTTTTATAGAGGGCTGGCTGTCATGTTCACAGGACTTATAGAAGAAGTAGCGGCAGTAAAAATTTTTCGCAGGACGGGCACATTTTATACGCTGACAATAGAATCGCAAATTTCACAAGATTTAAAAATTGGTCAGTCTGTATCAGTAAGCGGGGCATGTCTTACAGTTACAAGAAATGACTCGAAAACTTTTGACGTTCAAATGATGCAGGAAACTTTTAACCGCACATGGTTCTGGAAAAATTTGCGTCCGGGGAGACTCGTAAATCTCGAACGCGCGATGAAATTAACTGACAGATTAGACGGTCATTTTGTGTTAGGGCATGTAGACGGGGTCGCAGAAGTTAAAGAAATTCGCGGTACTGACACGAAAGAAGCGGTATTTATTCCCGACGATAAAAATTTATTGCGTGGGATTGTCGAAAAAGGTTCAGTATGCATTGACGGTGTGAGTCTCACTGTAATAAATGCTGGCGAGTCAAGTTTTTCTGTAGGGTTGATTCCTGAGACTCTGAAAGCTACGACACTTGGCCGTCTCAAAGCAGGGAGCTTTATAAATCTAGAGACTGACATTTTAGGGAAATATATAGACCGCTTGACAACTTTTGACTCAGGAAATAATAAATCAGGCGATTACTTAACGTCATTATTAGCATTATAAAAGGAGTAAACGGACATGAAATCACGACGCATAGAATTAATTGACGCAGCGAAGGCAATAACAATTTTTCTTGTCATACTCGGCCACACAGCAGGAAATTTTGACAGGCCATTATATAGACTTGTGTTATACTCGTTTCACATGCCGTTATTTTTCTTTCTCGCAGGAATGTCAATAAAGATAAAGCCATTAACGAGCCTTAAAGAATGGAAAAATTTTATCAGGAAAAATATTTTTGCTCTCGTAGTGCCGTATTTAATATGGGGGTTAATTTATGCGCCGTTTTCGTTCAAGAATATAGCCGGTTTGCTTTACGGTTCATATATTGAGATAACAAGAATCGGGAGTCTTACGTCATTATGGTATTTGACGTGCTTATTTTCTGCAAGAATAATCGTTCAGGCGTTAATTTCTATTCTGGGCATAATGGGCGTAAAAAGTTTTGAAAAATGGTGCGTTGTTCTTGCTGTAATATTATTTGCTGTAGGGTTGAATATTCCTGCTCGTGAAGGCGGTTATTTATGGAATGTTGAAGTAGCATTTACGGCGGGAGGATTTATTTTGCTGGGAATGGCATTAAGGCTGCCGGTTTTGATTCTAGCTCAACAGAAAAATTTTGTGCTTGCATTGACGTTTTGTGCGAGTCTGATTTTATTTTACGCCGGGACGATTGCGCGCGCTGATAGTTTAGATTTATGCATAATGGCAAATTCTATGTACGGAAATATTTTCTGGTTCTTCTATAATAGTACATTCGGCAGCGTATTAATTTTAGCAATTTCTATGATTATCGCCCGCTTTGCTCATGAGTCCCCGCACCCTTTCAGCTTGAATTTCATGACGTATTATATAGGTCAGCACACTTTAGGAATTTATTTATTGCATAAAAATTTTTTATGGGAAATAGCGATGCCATTTGCGAAAAATTTAATGCCCGGTTATCCTGAATTAGTGCCTGCTTTAGTCGGAAGTGTTATAGCGTTTGTGTTTGCTGCTGTTATGTGCTTGATAATTGAGCGTTTTGTGCCGCAACTTTTAGGGCAATTTCCGAAATATGAGAATTAAATATTTTTATTGCTGTAAAGACTCGTGAATCTACTGATTGACTAATATCCCCTCTCCCCTTCTGTATAAATCACGCAAATAATTATAGAAAAGGGGTCATAAGATGTTAATCAAGTGTCCGGAATGTAACACAGAAGTCAGCGACAGTGCTTTAAAGTGTCCTAAATGCGGGAAAGTTTTACGCAAGCCGAAACGGTCTGTAATGGGAAAAATTTTTTTGTGGCTGTTCTACGGATTTAACGTGTTAATGCTTCTATGGCTGGTAGGCGGAATGAATGCAGCTAGCGAGGCAGAACGTGCAGGAGCTCAAATAGGAACTGGAATCGGTGTAGCATTTATTATATTTATTTGGGCAGTCGGAGACATAATTACGGGTCTATTAGCTCTTATGACACGTCAACGGAAAATTAAATTTTTTACGAGTGCCGGCGTTTTTGCGCTGGTACTTTTTTATGCCTGTTATGTTGATATAGTAAATACACTTGAATAGCAGTAAACTTTTGCATGTTCGCGCTATATATTTATGCTGAGGCCAACGGGAGCAGTCATTTACGCACAATCGGCACCGGTTGTAAAAAAATTTTTGCATTTGTTTTCACTATAAAAGCGATTATATACGTTAAGGGCGGTTACAGCAGTGCTAGAATCTTGAGTCGGCTCAATTATAAATATGACAGCTAATCACCCGGAAATTTTTGTAGTCATCGTTGATGTTATAGCATTAGCACTCTCATTTATTGCGCAAAGATTTATTATAATTTCCCAAATATGAGAATTAACGATAAAATTTTATGAGCATTATATAAGGGAGTCTTAGATTCATGAAAAAATTTTTGTGCACGTTAATTATATTATTATTTGCTGGAACTCTTGAGGCCTCGAACGCGTTGAAGCCCGGTGATTGTATTGGAGTTCTTGCGCCCGCCACTTGTGCGAATCTGGAAGATTTTGCAGACTCTATAAAATTGCTTGAGTCTCACGGTTATAGAGTCAAGCTCGCACCTTCTGCAACGTCTCAATATGAAATTTTTGCGGGAACTGACAGAAAACGCGCGGAAGATATAAATAATTTCTTTGCTGACGATGAAATAAAAGCGATTGTATGCGTTAAGGGCGGTTACGGGAGTGCTAGAATCTTGGGTCGGCTCAATTATAAGATGATAGCCAAGCACCCGAAAATTTTTGTAGGATTCAGCGACATAACAGCATTGCACGCCGTATTTAATGAAAAATGTAATATGTCCACTTTTCACGGGCCTATGCTTGTATCATTTACTAATCCGAATTTAGACTCTAAATATACGCGTGAAAATTTCTTTGCAGGACTCACAAGAACAACCCCGATCGGAGAAATTCCCATGCCTGAAGGTGTAAAGCTCGAAACACTTGCGGCCGGTCAAGCTGAAGGAAAAATTATCGGCGGAAATCTGACTATAATTGCATCGCTTATCGGGACTCCTTACGAGATTAACGGCAAAGGCGCATTATTATTTATTGAGGAAGTCGGCGAGAAACCCTACAGAATCGACAGAATGATGAATCAATTATGGCAGAACGGCCTATTAAAACGCGTGAACGGCATTATATTAGGAGAGTTCAAAAATTGCGGTAACCCGGAAGATTCAGATTTTACGGTCGAACAAATTTTCAAGCACTACGCTTTATTGTCGCATAAACCAGTGATTAAAAACGTTCCTGCAGGACATGGAAATTATAATTTTTTCCTGCCTCTGGGAGTTCACGCAATCATGAACGCAAACAAAGACGGGAGCGCGAGTCTTGTAATAGATTCTCCGGCGCTGAAATAAACGCCACTCCCCTTTTTTTACATTATAAGAACATCATAAACGCCGCAAAACTTCCCACAAGCATAACCGCAAATATTCTCGCAACCGCAAAATCAAAGTATCTGCAAATAAAATATAAAAACGTCCCCGAACCCAGCCACGCAATAAAAATATTATATTCAACTACGTACGGAATAAGACCCGCAATGTAATCCGCGCAAAATTCCCAGAGCTTGAATATTCCTTCAACCGCAAATAACGATAACGGAACATGAACCGCACGCAATATTTCAAACACTGACGCAATCGAGAACGCAAACGCAAAATATAACGGCGCAAATAAATTCAGCACAAGTCCAACTAACGGCACTCCCCCGAAAGTGTAAGCAACTTGCGGAAAAGTTACCAGAGCAGCAACAGGACTTATTAGCAGCCACATAAATTTTTTACGCCCAATCGCACAAATTACAAGCGCACTCAAGACAGATAATCTATAGCCAATATCCCAGAAATATAACGGCGAATACAATAATAAAATTACTCCCGCAAGACTCACACTATTAACTGCACTAACAGGACGGCCAAGCAGCAAAGCTATTAATCCTGTCTGAATCATCAAGCCCGCACGCATCGCACTCGGAGCAGCCCCAGTTAAAAATATGTACAGCCACATAAATAATGACAACAGTAAAATATTTTTCCCTAACAAGAAACTCAAGCACAAAATAAACATTCCAACGTGAAAGCCTGAGACCGCTAATAAATGACTCGTGCCCCATTTCCTATGAGCTTTGCTTAATGAGTCAACCCTTTCACCCAGCCAAGCAGCTTTTAAATATTTTCCGGTCAAGTCAGTTGCATAAATCCCAAGTGAACGCGAAATTTTTTGACGCATAAGGGCAAGACTGAATTTTTGCGGCAGTTCTTCAACGTCATACATATTCACCCAGCCTGTTACATCACGCGCTCCCCAGTAACGAGCCTCGTTAAAGCCTTTATCACGTGAAATTTTCAGCGGTCTGACAGCTCCGTTAAATTTTATTCTGTCGCCAGGCAAATATATTGCAAATGGGAGTCCCGTTATAAATCGGCCATGATTGTCAATATTTATTACTGCTATGTAAGTTCGTCCCCACGTGCGAATCGATTCAACTGTTCCCGAAGCATTATTTATTACGCGCGATTCAATTTGAGGCGGGAAAATTCCAGAATATAACCTAATCGAACAAATAAGCGCAATAACAAGCCCGCAAAAAAATATTTTCCATTGTCCGGGTAATTCATTCTCGTACGATAAAAACATGACTCCCGAAAAAATTAACGGCACTGCGACAATAAATGCTGCTCCGCCGATTTTGTCATAAAGCGCAAGACCTGACACCAACGCTGCTAAAATTGCTAACATTGGGGCGCGTCGTAAAATTTCCATATTTTATCAGCGAATCAAAATTTGTTCTCTCATTTTCTTGAGCTTGGCCGGGCCGATTCCCTTTACTTGTATTAAATCATCAGGTTTAGTAAATCTCCCGTGAGCTTGCCTGTATTCGATTATTCGTTTTGCCAGAGCTGGGCCGATACCGTTTAATTTTTGCAATTCTTCTGCTGAGGCCTTATTTACGTCGACGAGATTTTTATTTGAGTTATTGTTATTATTTGCAGGTTTGCTGACGAGCGGTATTGCGATTAAGTTATTATTTGCTTGGACTCCCGGAATATTGACCAATTGCGGCGGTGTTGGTTTTGCTGCTCCTTTTTGCTCGACGTGAATGTGAGTCCCGTCCATTAATTTTTTTGCGAGATTTATAGAGGCTTTGTCGGCCTTTGTGCTGAAACCCCCGGCGGCTTCGATTGCTTGAAAGATTCGCGAATCTGCTGAAAGTTTGTAGACTCCCGGTTTATTAACTGCTCCAGTAACGTAAATGAACAAGTCAGATTTTTGCGGCACTGTTGAAATTTTTTCTGCTATAACAGGAACGGAGTCAGAGACAGGAACAGAAATTTTTTCAGGCTGAACGGGCAATTTATTAGCGTTAGAGTCAGAGTCAGACGGAATCAAGAACATAGCGAGCATACCCACAATTAGAAAAATTATTACGCCTGCACCTGTAATTATTGCTTTGCGAGAGTCAAATTTTTCGTTCATGATGACATAACATTAAAGCAGACCCGGATTTTACTCCGAGTCCGCAAAAATAATTTATTTATTCTTCGTCCATTCCGTCCTCGTAAAATTCTCCGAATAAAGCCTGTAACGACGGCATATCCTCAAGAATCGGACGAGCTACCCACGTTGTATTCATGTAGTGCTTTAACGTAATATTTTCGCTGACGATATTTCCTCCCCAAGTCCCGCAGCCCATTGAGTTAGTTGGGGGCATTCCGTTTGTTGCGCTTCCTGCGTTGCCTCTGTTATTTGGCTGGCGAATCATGCAGCGTGAAACAGGTGCGCACATTCCTAAGCGGTGAATATGATCATCATCGAACGAGTAAAGCCCGCAAGAGTGTCCCTTACCGCCGGCCTTGTCAAAAATTTCCTGCATGATGTCAAGTGCTGTCTGAAATTCTCCGCCATACTTGAAGAGAGTTAAAAGCGTAGTTAATTTTTCCGTCGAGAAGAAATGTTCTTTGCCGACACACTTTTTAATGTCATCAGCGTTATTAATCGTGAAGCCCTCTTTCTGTCCGTTGTTGGGAACTGCAATAAATTTGCGGTCTGCAGGAATTGTGAAACCTGCTTTTTCCGCGAGTGCCTGTGCAGAAATTGCAACAGTGTCCGGGAGCCTGTGTCCTGTCTCGTCCCACATTACGCGCTTAATTTTCTCTGCTTCTTCCCACGTTGGAATATACGCGCCTTCTTTGATTAAGCCCTCGACAAAATTATCATAGACTGACTCATGAACGATTAAATTTCCGTCGCATGAACAGCCCGAACCGAAGTCAGAACATTTTGAGATTCTCGTATTCATTGCTGCTTCGTACGCACGTTCTTTAGTGTTCGCTGTGTTGTCAACGATAACTGTAGAATTTCCTGCGCCCGAACCATAAGCCGGAACTCCTGACGAATAAGCAGATCTCACCATCGGACGGCCTCCTGTAGCGATTACCATATCGACCATCTTCATTAATTCCTGAGTCAATGAAATGCTAGGCTCCTCGATTGCTTGAATAATATCAGCTGGTGCGCCTTCACGCTCAAGAACTCCGCGAATAATATTTACTGTCTTGCAGGTAACTTTTTTAGCTCTGGGGTGTGGCGAGCAAATAAGAACGTCGCGCGCTTTTACTGCGTAGATTGCCTGACCTGCCGGCGTAACACATGGATTTGTTGTCGGAACAAGAGTCGCGATAACTCCTACTGGCTTTGCATATTTTACTAGACCTTTTTCGGGGTTGCTCTCGATAATTCCTACACTTTTTTGACGCAAGCAGTCACGTAAAATTAATTTGAGCTTGTTGCGTTTGTTGCGCTTTGTTACTTTATCGCCGAGTCTGGTCTCGTCAACTGCTTCATCACAGATAGGCCCCCATACTTTGAGCGGGTAGAGTGCTGCACAAATTGCCCGGCAAAGGTGGTCGACTCGTTCTTGATCATAAGTTGCGATAACTGCTGCTGCTGCCTTGGCCTTCTTGACCATTTCTTCAAGCATTGCTATTTCTTCGGGTGTTACTTCATGATGTGCCATTATATAAAAATTTCTCCCTTCTAAATTATTTCGTAATGTGAGATTTTGCGTGACTTGGCGGAATATATTTTCCGTTTTCGTCTTTCTTCACGAGCTTGCCGTTTTTCACTAATTCATTAGGCGTGTAAATATCGTTGATGTTCCAGCACCCTGGGGTCGGGACTGCGATATTTTCCATTATGGCCTCAACTAAAAACGGTCTGCCTGCTTTATTTGCTTCAACTGCTTTTGCGAGTGCGGGTGCGAGTTCTGCTGCTGAATTAACGCGTATTGATTCGACTCCGTAACCTTTTGCGACCTCTGCCCAATTAGGCGAATAAACTTCACCGTCGGGAGTCTGGAATGTTGTTCCGAATTTAGTATGATAGTTTGCGTTTTCGAGTCCTGCGATAGTTCCGAACGCGCAATTATTCATAACAAGCCATGTGCACGCGATTCCCTGTTCGACTGCTGTAGCCATGCAAGTTGGATTAACGCCGAATCCTCCGTCGCCGATTAATGCAAGACAAATTTTATCAGGAGCTGCAATTTTTCCGCCGAGAACTGCCGACGCTCCGAATCCCATTGTAGCGAGTCCTGACGAGTGATGAACAGTTCCGGGAATCGTAATATCATATTGTTGTGCGACTCCGTTTTTGTTCCAGCCTACGTCCGTGAAAATTAAAGCGTCTTCGGGTAATGCAGCCTTTAAATCTTTCAAGATTCTCTGCGGGGTCATCGGGAATCTGTCATCGTTTGAGATTGCGACGTTTGACTCTTTAAATTCTGCTTTGGCCTTTGCGATTTTCTCTCGTAAACCTTCGCGCTTGATTCCGTTCGGACAAATTTTCTTTGCTTCGTCTAATATTTGTGCGAGTGCTAATTTGAGATCTGCGACTGCTCCTATTTCGACGGGGTAATTTCTGCCGATTTCTGACGGGTCAATGTCGATCTGCAAAAATTTTGTTACTGACGGATCAAACGTAACGCCCTGATACCAGCTTGAAGAGTCAGCCTCTGCAAAACGAGTCCCTAATGCAAGAATCACATCTGCATTTAACGTGAACTCATGAGTATGAGCGAGTCCCCAAAATCCTGTCTGACCAATCATTAACGGGTGCAAATCACTGACACAGCCATGACCCATTAGAGTGCGTGAAATCGGAATATCAAGAAATTCTGCGAGTGCTGCAAGTTCGTTAGATGCCTGAGCGAGTAATATTCCTCCGCCTGCATGAATAACTGGACTCTTTGCTTCGATTAATTTTTTCGCGATTGCCTTTGCTGCTGCGGGATCAAGTGCGGGCTTCATTGTTACATGGCTGTCATTATAAGTGCGTGCAAATAAATCTTCCTCAATTTCGCGCGACCAAATGTCCATAGGCATATCAATTAAAACGGGACCGGGGCGGCCTGATTCAGCGAGTCTAAATGCTTTATCGAGAATATCAGGCAATGACTCAGGATCGTCGATTCTCCAGCAGCGTTTGCAGACGGGCTCAAGCATTCTATATTGAGTCGCGTCTCCGTGCATATTTACTTCCTGATGGGGGTGCTTGCCGTAATAATAGCTTGGTACATCACCGGCAAAAATTACCATAGGAATTGAATCAAACGCGGCATTTGCTACACCGGTTAGAACATTTGTAATTCCGGGCCCTAAGTGGCACATTACAACAGAAGCCTTGTGAGTTACTCGCGCATAACCGTCGGCAGCAGTGGACGCAACAGCCTCATGACGATTCGAGATGTATTTAATTTTTTTGCTGCGTGAGAGAGCGTCAAGCATTCCGATAACTGTATGACCGCAAAGACCGAAAATATATTGCACTCCCCTGCGTTCGAGGTAATCGGCTATAAGCTCTGATACTAATTTTTTGCTCATACGGGTAAAGTCCTCCTTAATAAATATAATTTGTTCACGAAATTTTGAAATGTGAATAAAATATAACTCAAAAAATTTTTTAGTCAACGAGTTAAATACTTACTGTGAGAGAAAAATTTATAAGCTAACGGAAATTTTTATATATTGCAAAATAGCTGCGTCTAATTCTTCCTGTTCTTTGTCTTCTTGGGGAGTATTCTTAATTGCTATATAATAATCGCCCGGTTCAGCAGAAATTTTATATGGTGCTTTCTTGCCGCCTATTGATAAAAGTTTCTGAGGCTTAGTCCCTATAATTGCAAAAACGCCCATGACTCTTTTGCCGCTGACTGTAAAATTTTCTGAAGTCTTTACGGTTATAGCTGCTTTATCTGCAACGTGTCCGCCCTCTTTAAATAATTGCGCCATTATAGCCGGGTAATCGTCTTGAGTCTCGATTCTAAAAGTTTCAGGCATGGGAATATTTTTACTTCCGTTAATTATTGTCTCTTGGCCGTCTATAATAACAGTAAGATTGCCGGAAAAAGTAATTTCTGATTCATCAGCAGCACAAGCCGTAACGCACGATAAAATAATTAGCATCAACGCAGAAAAAATTTTTTGACTCATACGCATAAATAAAACCTGCTTCCCGATTGAAAATTTTATATATTATAACGCAATATAAACCCGTGAAAGTTTGCCGATAATATACAGAGTCAAAAGCTAAAATCTTATCGTTTGCTCACATTGTACGCAGAAAAAATAAAAAAGTTTACCGCCATTTTTGCTGCTAATATGCAGGGCTTTATTTGACGCATTGAATCGATTCTGCCCACCCGCCCGCCCAAATTTACTGATTCTCCGCACGTGCAAAAGTTTTT
>JAFSXS010000104.1 GCA_017443945.1 Synergistaceae bacterium | reverse complement strand
CCAACCCCGAGGGGGGAGAAAGAATAGAGCGCGAAAAAATTTTATCCCTTCACTACAATATTAACGAGCTTATCAGGGACTGCGACAACTTTTATTACTTCTTTGCCGGCGAGCTTATCAATAATTGCAGGTTCACTCATGATACTTTTTTCGAGGTCTTCACGCGATAAACCTGCGGGACGGTCGAATTTTCCGCGAATCTTCCCATTAATCTGCGCAACAATTACAACACTGTCCTGTATTAAAGATTTCTCGTCAGCTTCAGGCCATGACTCAAGACACAACATTTTTTCATTGCCGAGCATTTGCCATAACTCTTCTGTAATGTGCGGACAGAACGGCGACAAACAATTTAGCAAAACATTCACGGCCTCACGCTTAATCTCCCAGCCCTCAAGAGTCGAGTCATTCAATGACGTAATCGAATTTGTAAGCTCCATTAAACGGGCTATAGCTGTGTTAAACTGCTTCTCGACGTAAATATCATTCGTAACATCGCGAATCGTCGTGTGAATCTTGCGCTTGAGATCCCGTAATTTAGAATCTTTTATCGCGTCCATGTAAATTATTTTATTGCCTGCCGACTTGAGAGAGTCTAAATTTTCCTCAACATAACGCCATACACGATTTAAGAATCTGTGCGAACCTTCGACGCTCCTGTCAGACCACTCTAAATCATTATTCGGCGGTGCAGCAAAGAGAATAAATAATCTTACTGTATCAGCTCCGTACTTCTTCACAATTTCTGTAGGGTCGACTGTGTTGCCGAGAGATTTTGACATTTTCGCGCCGTCTTTGATTACCATTCCTTGAGTCAATAATCTCGTGAAAGGCTCGCGGTATTGAGTCAAGCCTATATCGGTCAAAAATTTCGCAAAGAATCTCGCATAAATCAAATGTAAACAGGCGTGTTCAATTCCTCCTATATATTGATCTACGGGCATCCAGTAATCTACATCGCTTTTCTCGAACGGCAAATTTTTATCACCGGGCGAACAATATCTGTCAAAGTACCATGACGAACAGAAAAATGTATCCATCGTATCAGCTTCACGACGCGCAGGCCCTCCGCAATTAGGACATGTTGTATTCAAGAATTCCGGTAAATCTAATAACGGCGAGTGCCCGACTTCTTTTACTTCTACATCTTCAGGGAGTCTAACGGGTAAATCTTTCTCAGGCACAGGAACAACCCCGCATTTATCGCAATAAACAAAGGGAATCGGAGTCCCCCAATAACGCTGACGGGAAATGAGCCAATCACGCAACTTGAAATTTACTTCACGTTTGCAGATGCCTTCATTGACTCCCCATTCAATCATTTGCTTTATCGCGTCTTGAGTCTTCAGTCCGTCAAATTTTCCAGAGTTGCAGGCGATTCCGTCTTCCTCGAATGCATGAGTCATTTTTTCGCCGTCTAAAATTGTTCCGTCAGCAGGATTTATTACAGGTATAACGGGAATATTATATTTTCTGCAAAATTCAAAGTCGCGCTGATCGTGTGCAGGGACTCCCATAATTGCGCCCGTCCCGTAGTCGATTAAAATATAATTTGCTACCCAGATCGGAATTTTTTTGCCTGTAACGGGGTTAATGCCGTAAAAAGGAGTCTTAAAGCCGAGTTTTTCTGCTCCTGCGTCGGATCTCTCTATTGAACTTTGCGAGCTTACGAGCTTTACAAATTCAGAAAGTTTTGCAGCTTCATCGGGACTCATAGCTGACTGCATTTTTTTGACGAGTTCATGTTCGGGAGCAAGAGCAATAAATGTAACGCCGTAAATCGTGTCAAATCTAGTTGTGAATGCTTCAAGATTATAATCTAAGTCAGGAATCTTAAACGAGAGCCGCGCACCTTCAGAACGTCCGATCCAATTTGTCTGCATGATTCTAACGCGTTTAGGCCAGCCCGGGTCTAAATCTTTCTCTATGTCGTCAAGTAATTCCTGCGCATAATCAGTAATCTTTATGAACCACTGCTTTAAATTTTTCTTAGTAACAGGAGTCTTGCAACGCCAGCAGCCGCCCTCGACAACCTGCTCATTTGCTAAGACAGTCCCGCAAGTCTCGCACCAGTTAACCGGAGCTTCTTTCTGATAGACTATCCCGCGTTTATACATTTGCAGGAAAATCCATTGATTCCATTTATAATAATCAGGAAGGCACGTAATAGCTTCACGATTCCAATCATAACTGTAACCCATGCGCTTTAACTGTTGAGTCATGTAGGCGATATTTGAAAGCGTCCAGTCATGAGGCTTAGTCTTATATTTCAAGGCTGCATTTTCTGCGGGCATACCGAAAGAGTCAAATCCTATTGTGTAGAGAACGTTTTTATTATTCTTGCGCAAAAATCTTGCGAGAACATCACCGATTGAGTAATTGCGAATGTGTCCCATGTGTAAAGCTCCGCTCGGATAAGGGAACATTTCGAGACAGAAAAATTTTTCTCTTGACGGGTCTGTGTGAGACTCAAAGCATTTAGCTTCGTCCCATTTTGCCTGCCATTTTGATTCTATATTAGCAAAGTCGTAAGGCATTAATAAATTTTTCCCTCCATTAAGATAAATAAATTTTTTTCTTGCAATTATACAACAGGAAATTTTTATGACACTGAGTGAAGGTTGCAAAAATATTTTCGTGATAATCTGTGCTGACATTAGCGCAGAAAATAAATACTTTGTGTGCATTAATGAGAGTCAAAAAATTTTTTGCGTGATTCAATGAGTTTGCGTGAAAAAATTTTTTCGTGAAGTCTTGCAAGCTATATGATGAGATTAAAATTTTGTATTGGTAAAAGTATTAGTAAAATATTTATCTCTTAATGTGTGATTGATTCATGAAAAGTTTTGTATATTATAGCATGTTAATTCGTGATATACTTGTACATAATAAATTTTTCGGCTAAAGGACGCTTGACAAACATGAATAATAACATAATTGAAGCAGGAAGCAGGAAGCAGGAAGCAGGAAGCATACATCTTATATTATCTGGAAGGCTCGGCAACCAATTATTTAGATACGCTTTTGCGCGTGCATTGCAGGTAAAATTTTATCCCGACTACATTATTGACATAAACATTAATGAATTTACGGAAAATAAAAACAACGATGAAACTTTTTCTAATGGCCTCAAAGATTTTAATATCCAAGAAGTTAATTATAACAGTGAACCTCCGAGAAAATTTATAAACTTTTTCCAGCGCTGTTTATTATCGTTCAGACATAGAATTATCGAAAAAATTTTTCGCGGCAAATCTTTCATTTACGTTGATACAAAATTTGTTCAGCCCATATTAAATAAAGCTGGTGTCTATATGCCTAATCATGCACTGCCATCCGGTTACGTTAAACCACGCCGCTCACCCCTGAAAAATTTATACTGCCAGGCATATTTTGAGAATCCGAAATATTTTGACGGCATAAGAAATATTTTGCTCGAAGAATTTACTCCCCGTCATGATGTATTGACTCATAATATAAAGCTGCTTGATGACATAAAAAATTCCGAATCTGTCTGTGTAAGCATTAGGCGGGGCGACTTTCTTTCACCTCAATACAGATCTAGATTCAACGTATGCAACGAAGAATATTTTATCACCGCAATGAAGGCAATCCGCGAAGAAATTTCTGACTGCAAATTTTTTGTATTCTCTGATGACGTGGAAGACGTAAAGAAAAATTTTCACTTCCCATTTGACGTAACATACGAAAAAGGTGATGACCCAGTTTGGGAAAAATTGAGACTCATGTATAATTGCAAACATTTTATAATCAGCAATTCTACTTTCAGTTGGTGGGCGCATTATTTGAGCCGCAATAATAATAAAATTGTCTATGCTCCAACACCATGGCGCAGGGGAGAATCATGCAAAGATTTCTATTTGCCTTACATGAGAACTATAGAATGTTGAAAACGTGATATAATTTAATAAATTTACGTGAAAGGACTCTTGACAAAATGGAAATCAGCCCCATAATTGACTCAGGACTCAGGACTCAGGACTCAGGCTATCTTAATGTAAAATTTGAAGACTACCAGCGCGAAAGACTCGACGAAATTTATGATATCATAGTTCCATATTCAGAAATGGAAAAAAATGCGAGATATTTTCTCAACGGGATAATCAGGTACTTCAAGCCCGCAAAAATTTTAGAAGTCGGAGTCTCTCAAGGCGGCGGCACTGCATTAATTCTCAACGCAATAAAAGATTTGGACTCGCAGTTAATTTCAGTTGACTACTGCGAAAAATATTATGCAGGCGGAAAAGACAATAACAAATTATCCGGCTGGCTGGTCGACGAAAAATTTTCACACCTCAAAGATAAATGGCAGATCTACAGGGGCGGAGATATTTCGCGCTTTATTGAGAGAGTCGGCGGAGATATTGATTTGCTTGTGCTTGATACGGCACATCTTCACCCGTGGGAGACGTTAAATTTTTTGTGCGTTCTGCCGTTTATGAAGCGTGAGTCTTGGTGTGTTCTGCATGATGTATCGTTAAATTATTTGCCAGGCCGTGAAAATGATTTAGCTTGCAGATATTTATTTAGTTATGTTGTATCAGATTATAAAATTATGCCTGCTCCCGAAAAAAATATCCCTCATTTTGCGAACATAGGCGCATTTAGAATCACTGACGATACTGTAAAATATGTTCGTAATTTGTTCGAGAGTTTATTAAATCCTTGGCAGGCTATACCGGGAATATTTGACAAAAAAGTTTTTCGCTATGGGACTCCTATTTTGTCGGAAGATATTGACAGCATAAAAATTATTTTCGCGAAATATTACCCCGATTACGTGAAATTTTTTGATAACGTCATAGATTTTCAGCAGGGAATCGCGCAACACAAAATAGACGCATATAATAGCTTTAAAGGAGTCTGGAAGCGTTATTTCCCGTTGAGCTTCATTGCATTAAGGGCGATCAAGCGCATTTTAACCGGGAAAAAATAAATTTATTCGCGTCCTGCCTCAATCTCGCCGAGTTTTTCTTCAAAGCCGTAAATAGTCGGATCAATGCTGTTTACGGTTTTATTAAGTTCGTCAATCAGCCTGAAATTGAATCCCTTCGGCAATCTATTATTGAATCGCTTAATCTTCAATAACGCCTGCAAATAATTTTTCTCGTACTGCATTATCAATTTAGCAGCCATTAAAGCACTTGGCCTCGACTCATCAAGAAATAAGCGCGCCATCTCTAAATTTTCTTCTATTGTCATTTCGTCGTACCAGATTGCAGCGAGAATAGCTTTAAATTTTTTCCGTTGTTTACCGTGAGTGATTCTCTTTGCGGCAAAATCTATTTTCTGCATACCGTTTAAAAGAGTCTTCAGTACGTCATCAGGATTTAGCGACGGTTTAGAATATTCTGCGATGTATTCGGCTTCTATCTCGATTAAAACTTGTTCGCGCAATAATTTCCCGAATGACGGTCTAAGAGTTATTACAGCAGGTTCAGGAGGAGAGTCAATCAACTTGCGAAATTCAACGCCCGTGTCAAAAAATTCGCTCTCATAAGGCGAGTCTTTCAGCCACGACACAAAACCGGGATCGAATAAACCTTTACGCCCTGCACGCCCGGCCATTTGCAGAAAATCTATTTTGCTTATGGGTTCATAACTGCGATAATTTACGAGTTGTGCAAAAATTACATATTGTGCAGGAAGATTTACGCCCAGTGATAGAGCATTTGTACCGCAAACGACATCTAATAATCTTTCACGGAAGGCTGACTCAACTAATAATTTTTCTTTAGGGAACATTGCACCGTGATAGAGTCCTACACCTTTTAATAATGAAGGGGGCATATGTTTAACTTCTAAGATATTTGCGAGTTCATGAAGTCTCTTCACGTTTTCGGGGGGGATTCGTTGTCTTGACGCTGCAATTTTTTCGGACAGGTCGATAACGCCTCTTTGTGAGAATAGAAATACTAATGCGTCATGGATTCCGTACGTTCTGAAAGGTTTATCGGGAGTGAAAATTAATTCTGTAACGCGTTTCTTGCTCTCATGAATCACAAAATCTCTCTGGCAGATGTGCGACAAATAACGGCCTATACTCTTGACTCCTCCTAAAGTTGCGGACATAACTAAAATTTTTGTCTCATAGTCAGTATTAACAAGCCCGTCTATGTACATTCTTGCGCGGTCTGAGTCGCTGAAAATATAGTGAAATTCATCAACAATTAATTTTTGACGGGGGACTCTCGCATATTTCATCGTGTAAATTTCTTGAGTGCAGCAAATTATATCGGCTCCCTCATTGCGCTTGAAATCTCCTGTTTCGATTCCGACATCAAGTCCCATTCTGCGCAGATCCATATATCTTTCATTGCTTAGAGCTTTAATCGGAGCAGTAAAAATTATTCGTTCAGCGTCGTTATTCTTGATTACGTTTCCGTCGGTGTCAATTATTCCCGCCCATAAGTAAGCGACTAAAGTTTTTCCGGAACCTGTCGGCGCACTTAGTACAGCGTCATTATTATTTATGTGATTGAATGCGTTAATTTGCCAGTCGTAAAAGTTTATTGCGCTCAAAAGTTTTTATCCCTTCATTATAATAATGGGCAGCTCATAAGCCGGGTTCTGTGTTAAAGACGGTCATTTATCTAGAATTTCTCTCACGAAAAATTTCAAGCGATCTAACCCAGAGGCAGCAGGGCAACTGTTCAAAACCTCTCTATTTGATCTTGCTTCGGATGGGGCTTGCAAAGCATATGAATTACTTCATATCTGGTGGGCTCTTACCCTTCACCTTTTCACCGTTGCCAAAATTTTATAAATGGCTGTATATTTTCTGCTGCGCTATCCCGCGAATTACTTCGGCCAGCCGTTAACTGGCATCCTGCCCTGTGAAGCCCGGACTTTCCTCGACAAAAATTTTTGCCGCGACCGTCTGAACTGCCCAACGAAATTATTTTATCACGCTGTCTAAATAAATTTGCGTAAACATGTCTGCTGCCGTCTCTAAAATTTTATCGTTGAAATCATAATTTGCTGTGTGAATGTCAGGATAATTTTTTCCGTTGCCGACATAAAAAATTGCGCCCGGCACCTGCTTTGTATACCAGCCGAAATCTTCTGAAGCTCTGAATGGGTCAGGCAGATTAATAATTTCGAGATTGAGACTCTTTGCAGCACGTTTGACTCTATCGACACAAAATGACTCGCTTGTTGTCTCCGGAAAGTAGTCAAAGCCTTCACAATTTACGCCGAACCCGAATTTTTTTGCGAGAGTCTCAGCCATATTCACGACCTGATTACGAAATTCGCGCATGTCTGACTCTTTGCAGGCTCTAAGAGTTAAAGAAATTTCGCCTTCACCGGGGGAAATGCCGAAATTTTTTTCGCCGAGATTAATATTTATGATGGTGCATAAAATTTTTTGTGACTCATTTGCGTTATTGATATATTGAATCAAGTCAGCGATTATAAATGCAGGATTGAGTCCTTTTTCCGGTTCGCTTGCATGAGATTTACGGCCTGAAAATTTTATAGTGAGTCCGGCAGAACAACATTGACAAAGCCCTTCACGCACGATAATACTTTTTTCGGGATAACCGCTCCAGTTGTGAAGCGCATAAATTTCACGTATATTTCTTTCGTGCAAAAGATTGACGCATTCACGGCCTCCCATGCCGGTTTCTTCTGCGTGCTGAAAAATTAAGTAGACCGAACGTTTTCGCGGCAAATTTTCGAGTTCAAGCGCAAACCCGCACAAACTTGCACAGTGTCCATCGTGGCCGCATTTATGAGATATTCCGGGATTCTGTGAGGAGTAATCGACTTCTAAATTTTCATTAATGGGCAATGCGTCCATATCAGCGCGAAAAGCTATAGCCTTTGTGCCTTCAATATAACGAGACGCATAAAAATATTTTCCGCAGTCAACTACAGCAAGACTCGTGTTAGACTCGATGAAGTCCATTAATCTGCGCTTAGTAGTTTTTTCTTGGCCGGAAAGCTCCGGGAATTTATGAAGTTCATGACGCAAATTTATTATTCGCGATAAATTTTCTTGATTCACGTATAATTCATCTCGTTTCAAGTTTATATATTGCGATTATACTAGTTTTGTGAAGTTCTTGCAGATTGACGGGAAAAATTTATTTAATTTGCGGGACTCATGGCGACTCATGGGTGGGGAGGGGGGTATGGGGGGACGGGCTTTTGGGGGTCCCCCCATTTACGAATCACCAAAAAATTTTAATGCCGACTCTAATGCATATAATTAATCCCGCAACAAAAGCAATTATCATCAACAATGCACTATCACTCAAGACAAACACGGGAATTTGCGCGACTCATTACGAATCACCAAAAAACTTTAATGCTAACTCTAATGCATATAATTAATCCCGCAACAAAAGCAATTATCATCAACAATGCACTATCACTCAAGACAAACACGGGAATTTGCGCGACTCATTATGAATCACCAAAAAATTTTAACGCCGACTCTAATGCATATAATTAATCCCGCAGCCAAAGCAATTATCATCAACAATGCACTATCACTCAAGACAAACACGGGAATTTGCGCGACTCATTACGAATCACCAAAAAACTTTAATGCCGACTCTAATGCATATAATTAATCCCGCAGCCAAAGCAATTATCATCAACAATGCACTATCACTCAAGAGTCCTATAATGCCGCTTAACAATGGCGCAATAGAGGTAAATGCGAGAATCTTTGCTATTTTCAGCGCATAAAGTTTTTTATCGCCCTTAATCTTGACTACACGATTTTTCGCGATTAGTCGTATATCTCTAGTCCATGCTATCAAAACCGCGTACAACAAAATCGCTCCCGCAAAAATTATCATAAATATTGAAGCATATTCCATAACATATTCCCCCCTTAAACATCTGCTGTATTCCCCGCGAAAAATTAGCAGCGCCCCACCCGCCCACCCGTTTATAGTTTATACCCCGCAAGTGCAGGAGTTTTTTTGCGCGAAAATATTACAAGCCCATATAACCGAATAAAATTATTCCCGCAAACGCACTTAATAGCAAAACTTTCGGGATAGACACGCGGAATTTCACGAGCAGAATTAAATCTATCACGCCCATTATAACCGACGGCACATGAATATTTGACTCTAAATCTACATAATTCACTAGAACTAAATCTATAACAACTCCCGCAACAAGTCCGACACACGCAGGCCGTACACCTGTCATTATTTGCGCAAGACGTTTATTTTTTCTGAAGTGTTCGAAGAATATCGCAGCAACAAAACATAATGTGAAAGTCGGTGCAAGCGCGCCCATGTTCGCAATAAATGCCCCAGGAAGTCCAGCCGCACGCATTCCCGCAAAAGTAGCACAATTTAATCCAAGTGGGCCGGGAGTCATTTCTGCAATTGCAACAATGTCCGTAACTTCATGAGCGGTCATCCAATTATGTGAAATCATTTCACTTGATATCAGGGGAATCATTGACAAGCCGCCGAAACTCGTAAAGCCGATTTTTACAAAGCTCCAGAAAAGTTCAAGCAGTAACATCAATTTTCTTCACCCTCTCATAATATTCGCAAATTATCAAGCCCATAACAGCACCGATTATTACAAGCCAGACAGGACTCATGCGCACGAAAAAATATAATACGAACATCAAAGCAGCAATGACATAACACGGGGGAATCTTGAAAGCACTCTTAATCATTCCCATTAACGCACTTATAATCACAGGAGCTACAGCAGTCCTAACGCCACGCATAGCAGCAGCAACCCAAATATTTTCTTGAAACGCTGTATAAAAACTTGTGATAATTATCAATACAATCATTGGAGCCGTAATCATCCCAAAGACGCATGCAAGCCCCCCGAAAAATCCCGCCTGCCTATGACCGAAGAACATCGCAATATTTCCTATCATTGTACCGGGAAGACTTCGGCCTATGCTGGTAATGTCAAGTAATTCTTCACTCGTTAAAATTTTTTCGCGTCTTACGTATAATTCCTGCATTTGTGCAACAATGCTCCATCCGCCACCGAATGTGAAGCAGCCAAATTTGAGAAAATCAATATACAAGCGCAGAAGCATAATTTATAATTCCCCCTTTGATGATTTAATTTCAGTTATCGTATCACGAATTAATGCAGCCCGCTCAAAGTCTAATTTCTCTACAGCATCCCACATAGCGTGTTCGAGTTCTTGAAGAGTTAATCTGCTGGTTAATTTTTTCCTGCCGCCTGACTCCTTTGCGCCCGTTTTACCAGATTCAAAAGCTGTTGCTAATTCCGGCGGTAATAAGTCTGCTACATCTTTCGTAATGCTCGTTGGTGTAATATTATTTGCTTTGTTGAATGCGATTTGTTTTTCCCGTCGTCGTTTGGTTTCGTTGACTGCGCTTTGAATGCTGCCGGTCAAGTTGTCCGCGTATAAAATTATTTTGCTGCCGATATTTCTTGCTGCACGTCCCATAATTTGAATTAATGAACGGTAAGAACGCAAATAACCTTCTCTATCAGCGTCAAGAATCGCAACAAGTGTAACTTCAGGGAGATCCATTCCCTCGCGCAATAAATTAATTCCGACTAAGACATCAATTTTTCCTGCTCTTAAATCGCGTATTAATTCTGCCCTCTCGAAAGTATTTAACTCTGAATGAATATATTTGACTCTAAATTTTAGTTCGCTTAAATAGTCTGCTAAGTCTTCAGAAGATTTTTTTGTGAGAGTGAGGACTAATGCTCGTTGATTATGCTTGACTGTATCTCGTAATTTGTCGATTAGGTCATCAACTTGAGTCAACGCCGGCAAAATTTCGACTTCAGGGTCGGGGATTCCTGTAGGTCTGATTAACTGCTCGACGACTTTAGAAGACGCTTTCAACTCATAATCGCCGGGGGTAGCTGATACAAAAATTGCTTGATTTATGCGTGACACGAACTCTTCCCATTCAAGCGGCCTGTTATCAAGACATGAAGGGAGTCTAAAACCGTTTTCGACGAGAGATTTTTTTCGCGCTCTGTCTCCGTTGTACATGCCTCTGACTTGGGGTAAAGTGATATGAGATTCATCAACTATCATAATGTAATCATCCGGAAAAAAGTCTATAAGAGTTCCGGGCGGGTCTCCTTTTTTGCGTCCGTCGAGATAAACGGAATAATTTTCGATTCCTGAACAATAACCGGCCTCTTGCAGCATTTCGAGATCATAAAGGGTGCGCATTTTGATTCGTTGTGCTTCTATGTGCTTGCCTTGAGCGATAAAATTTTTCTCGATTTCTGATAATTCATTCTGTATTAACGGTACGGATTTATTAATTGAGTCTGATTGAGTTACATAATGTTGTGCGGGAAAAATGGAGGCTTCATTTACAGTTTCGATTATATGACCTGTTAGGGGCTGGGTTATGTCAATGCGTTCTATTTCGTCATCAAAGAAAGTTACTCGCAGGCATGACTCTTCTTCGTAAGCTGGAAAAATTTCGACTGTATCGCCTCTGACTCTGAATTTGCCGGGTTCGGGTGTGTAGTCGCTTCGTTCGTAGTAATTTTTCACGAGGTCTGCAAGAAAGTCGCGCATGTCGATTTTGTCATTGACTCTGAATGAAATAATAGCGTTCTCGTAATTTTCCTTGAGGCCAAGTCCGTAAATGCATGAAACACTTGCAACAATTATTACATCTCTGCGTTCGATTAATGCTTTAGTAGCCGAGAGTCTTAGACGTTCGATTCTGTCATTAACTGACGCGTCCTTCTCTATATAAGTATCACTTGAAGGGATATATGCTTCGGGCTGGTAATAGTCATAATAGCTCACGAAATAACGGACTGCATTTTCCGGGAAAAAATTTTTAAATTCGCTGTACAATTGTGCGGCCAAAGTTTTATTATGAGCTAGAACGAGTGCAGGACGGTTTAAATTTGTGATTACGTTTGCGATGGTGAAAGTTTTTCCGCTGCCAGTTACGCCCATTAAAGTTTGAAATTTATTCCCGGCCGTTATGCTTTGAGTAAGTGAGTCAATTGCTTCTGGCTGATCTCCAGAAGGCGGCCAATTTGAATGCAGTACAAAATGTTTTGATGAACTCATAAGTATAATTTTCCCTCCGTGTGAATGGTGTATAATGTAACAAAACATCCGGGGCGGGAGAGGTCGCACCGAATGAACAACAAAGACTGCCTAAGCGGGGATTGCGACCCAACTCAGGCGAAGTCTTCAGAAAATGACTAAGCTAGTGTGTGAGCCACCAGCGGACGAGCCTTAAAGCAAGCTCTAGAACTGTTGCAGTTACAGAAATGTATTGTAGCAGTTCTATTATTTTATCTAATAAATCCTTCACTGGCTTTCACCTCCTTTCAGTCAATATAGACTCCTAGGAGATGTCCCCCGGCGAGTCCCGTCCAGTAATAAAACCTGAACGCCTCTCCGTGAAATATTTTATCATAGTGAATTTCTTGATGGTGTATAATGTAACAAAATATCCGGGGCGGGAGAGGTCGCACCGAATGAAATACAAAGACTGCCTAAGCGGGGATGCAGACCCCACTCAGGACTTACGTCTTAAGCAAATAGCTAAAAGATGAAATATCCTAGCGGGTGATCCAGTAACGAATCACTCTTAGAAGAATCTCGAGAACTGTTGCAGAAAATGAAACAATCTGTAGCAGTTCTATTATTCTGTCTAGAAAGTCTTTCACTGGATTTCACCTCCTTTCGGCCAATATAGACTCCTAGGAGATGTCCCCCGGCGAGTCTCGTCCAGTAATAAAACCTGAACGCCTCTCCGTGAAATATTTTATCATAGCGAATTTCTTGATGGTGTATAATGTTAATAAGTTGTCCGGGAGAGGTTTCGGACATTACGTAAATTAATAAAATCAGGCTGGTCGAAGCGGGGTTTCTGACATCCCCACCACGGCACAAGCCCGAAGATGAAGACAATTAACGCTTAAGTACTCGGACTAAGTCCGTTAATGCTCGTACAAGGTCAGTAATGGCTTTGACGAGCTTTATTATACTTCTCACGTTATCACCTCCCCTCAGCTAAGACAGACTGCGAGGAGCACCCCTCGGCGAGCCTCGTTCCTAATGCGTGTCTTGCATCGTAGAACGCCTCTCCGTGAAATATTTTATCATAGTGAAATTTGTGATGGTGTATAATGTTAATAAGTTGTCCGGGAGAGGTCGGACGAAAATTTTAGGGCTTCCGAAGCTGGGTGGGATCCCCGCTTCAGACAAACGCCCTTTGCGGAGTGATTACGATTTCCAGACCCGGATTAAATCCGTTAATGCTCGTATAAGTTCAGCCAGTTCTTGTACGAGTTTTATTATTGCCTTAATGGCCTTCATCGCTGTCACCTCCTTTCACCTAAAATAGGCTGCAGGAGATGTCCCCGGCGAACCTCGTCCAGTAATAAAACCTGAACGCCTCTCCACAAAATATTTTATCACGTTAATTTTTCACAGCATGTTATAATCTCGTTAATTCAAGATTTCACACGTTCTAAAAATTTTTCGCCTTCAGAAGGAGGAAATATTATATATGGAAGGAAATTATTTATTGTTATTCTTGACTCTCTGGCCTATGTTCGGGGGGCTTGTCTCTTATCTCGCCGGAAAAAAAGACAGAAAATTACGCGATTATACAGCAGATTTTATTTGCCTCGTTGAACTTGCTTTGACTCTTTACTCTTATAATCTTATCGGTACAGAATTTAAAGCTGCCGGAGTCTGCGGTCTAGGAATAAAATTTTCTCTTGACGGATTCAGATTCATTTACGCCGTAATAATTGCTTTCATGTGGGCAGTAACTACAATTTTTTCACGCGAATATCTGACACATCACAGAAATAGAAACCGTTATTATTTATATGTGCTAATGACTCTAGGCGCAATAATGGGCGTTTTCTTGTCAGGCGATTTATACACAACGTTTATATTTTTCGAGATGATGTCGCTATTCTCGTTTGTAATGGTAGTGCAGGACGAGACACCGGAAGCCCAAAGAGCTGCGCAGACTTATTTAGCAATAGCAATTATCGGCGGTCTTGTAACGCTCACGGGATTAATATTATTTTACGCTAAGACAGGGACTCTCGACATTGACTCATTATCAGGACTCAATATCAGCAAAAACGAGCTTTATATTTCAGGAGCATTAATTTTCGTAGGATTTGCTGCAAAAGCTGCGATATTTCCATCTCATATATGGTTACCGACTGCCCATACTGCTGCGCCTGCTCCATCAAGTGCTTTATTATCAGGACTGCTCACAAAATCGGGATTGTTCGGAATTATAGTTTTATCTGCCGGACCTTTTTTGCATGACTCTTTATGGGGATTTATGCTGTTAATTCTCGCAATTATCACAATGGTATTAGGAGCCGTCCTCGCTGTTTTCTCGGTCAACATAAAACGGACTCTCGCGTGTTCGTCAATGTCGCAGTTAGGGTTTATTTTGACGGGAATATCTATGCAATGTTTCTTAGGCCGTGAAAATGATTTAGCGGTCAGAGGCACAATTTTATATATGATAGGACATTCGCTCATAAAACTTGTATTATTTCTTTGCGCGGGAGTCGTTCACATGAATACTCATAAATTAGACTTGAACGAGATAAAAGGCTTCGGGCGCGGGAAAAAAATTTTTATGTTCGCTTTCATAATGGGAGGACTCGGCCTTATGGGTGCTCCGTTATGGAATGGCTATTTAGGCAAGACATTAATACATGAAAGCATTGTAGAACACATACACCACACGACGGGGACTCTTGCATTTATGAGTCTTGCGGGAGAAAAATTTTTATTCGAGGTCTGTGAATGGCTGTTCTTGATCTCCGGCGGTCTTACTACTGCTTACGTGATTAAATTATTTATTGCGTTATTTATTGCTGAACCTTCACCAAATTTGCACGAGAAAGAAAAATATATTTCCGGCGTAAATGCTGCGTTATTGACTCTTTCTGCGTTGATTCTTCCGTCAATAGGAATGCTCCCGAACATTATCGGCGATAAAATAAGCGTCTTAGGCTCAACATTTATGCACGCTCCCGAACATCATCACATAATAAATTATTTCACGTTTGAGAATCTCGAAGGCTCAATAATTTCAATTTCTATCGGAGTCGCCGTATATTTCCTATTTATAAAGCGTTCATTAATCGGCGAAAATTACAAGTATTATGACAAGTGGCCGTCATGGTTAAATATAGAAAATTTCTTGTTCAGACCGGTTATAGGTGTGATACTGCCGTTTATTGGTGCGTTGTTTGCGAAAGTTTTAGATTTAATAACTGCAGGACCGGTAACGCTCGCACTATCGAATATATCGCGCATAAAATTTATTCGTCCGCCTGAAGATAAAGATTTTGGATATTATCACGACGAAGCGAAAAATGAAACAGTCGGGACTCTTTTGCCTTCGAGTCTTGCATACGGTTTAATGACATTTGCTGTCGGACTATTATTTGTTATAGCGTTCATGATGTTATAAAATGTTGTCGGACTCCTGAATTATTTATGCGTTTGGGAGTCTGATTTATGCTATAATTCGCAAAAATATTATTTATTAGGAGGCTTGACAAGTTTGGCGAAAAATCAGTATAATGGCTCGTGGCTCGTGGTGTGCGTCTTGTCAAAAAGTGTTTAACATTCATACGAAATAAAGTAGTTCGCTTAATAATTCCAAGAGGTAAAGTAATAATATTCGAGAGCAACCCGGATTTTTCCTGCAACACTTACCCGGTTTATAGACTCCTGAAAAAGTTTCTGCCCGATTATAAAATGGTCTGGCTGATAAAGCACGGCACAACAAATAAAGACGCTGACGATACAATTTATGTTGACCGCCTCACACGCTTTGAGAATTGGAAATTTGAATATTATATGTTACGCTGCAAAATTCTTGTACAATGCAATATTTTACATCACAAATTCAGGCGCAAACAGATTTCAATTTTTCTGACTCACGGCAGCAAAACAAAAAAAGTTAAGGGCGTTTACGATATGCAAAGTGCTGCTGTTGATTATGTATGTGTACAGTCTCATTTTTTCGACGATGCCATAATTGACGATTATAATTGCAGGCGCGAACAGTTAATTTATACAGGTTATCCGCGTTGTGATTATTTCTATCGCGAAAAAGTTCCCGACATTGCAGAAATATTGACAGGCCGTCAAATGAAATTTATTATCTGGCTGCCGACGTTCAGAGTCCAAAAAGGTAAATTTAGAGATGACGCGCCCGGCTCAAAATTTAATAATATCGGCGTTCCATTGTTTTATTCGCTTGAGAGCTTGAAAGATTTTAACGCTTTTCTTCAGGAGCAGGACATTCATATTTTATATAAGCCTCACCCCGCGCAAGATTTAGATTTCATAAAAAATGAGCCTCTCTCAAATTTTCATGTAATTTATGATTCTGATATTCTCTCGAAAAATTTGCAGCTTTATCAGGTTATAGCACAGTCTCAAGCACTCATAACGGATTATAGCAGCGTTTTCTGGGATTATTTATTGCTTGACAGGCCGATAGCAGTTACTGTTGATGATCTCGAAAGCTGGAAAAATGCGCGTGGTTTCGTGTTCGATATTGAGAGCGTTCACAAAGAGTCCGCAGAAATTTTATCAGCAGAAAATAATTTACGGCAATTTATCACAAACGTAATCAATAAACGCGACATAAAGCAGCAGGGGCGCAGAAAATTTCGAGATTTGGCAAATATTCATCAGGACGGCAACTCGGCACTCAGAGTAACAAATTTTATTCTCGAAAAACTTGGCCGCAAACATAAAATTATAGGCTACGTCAATGGAGTATTTGACATGTTTCACGCCGGACATCTCAATATTATTTATCAAGCAAAAAAACGCTGCGATTACTTAATTGTAGGTGTATATTCAGATGAAATTGTCAAGACATATAAACCACATGCACCTATTATAAATGAGAATGACCGCCAAAAAATTGTTAATTCAATTAAATGTGTAGATTACGCATTTGTAAGCAGTACAAGAGATCAATTAGAACTATGGAATAAATATAAATTTGATACAGTTTTTGTCGGCGATGATTGGAAGGGTACAGAACGCTGGAATAAATTTGAGAAGATTCTCGCAGAAGTCGGCGTAAAAGTCGAATATATACCATACACGCAGGGAATCTCTACGACCATTTTACGCGAAAAAATTAAATCACAGGAGGAAAATTAAATGTTAATTACAAGACTGCTCAGAAAAATTTATAGTAAATACAAACTCTCGAAATTCAGAAATTTTATCGTTAATTCACATCACAATATATCTAAAATTGATATTAACAATATTGCGGACATG
>JAFSXS010000103.1 GCA_017443945.1 Synergistaceae bacterium | reverse complement strand
GCACATACAACAAATTTAATATATATAGCTCAACAAAAATATAATGTCATAAAAGTCTTTCGGGAACATGCATTTATAATTACGGGCTGGAAAAAAACGGGTCGCGCACATACAACAAATTTAATATAGCTCAACAAAAATATAATGTCATAAAAGTATTTCGGGAACATGCATTTATAATTACGGACTGGAAAAAAAAAACGGGTCGCGCACATATAACAAATTTAATATAGCTCAACAAAAATATAATGCTTATATCTAAAGTTTTGGGCAAGCAAAGAAAGTGATATAATATCTACAAAAAGTTTTTCCCGCAAAAAATAAATTCTTACAACTACATTTGCAACTACAAAAATTTAATCTCGTTCATGCATTCACAATAACTCGCAAAGAAAAAAAATTTTTATCACGCAAATTTTCACACACAAGCCTTCAACAAAAAAATTTTCTGAATGTGCTATCATTAATCATAATTTATTCACAAAATTTTACAGGAGGCGAAAAATTTTTATGACTAAGAAACTTGTTGTTCTCACTGGTGCGGGAATTAGTGCAGAAAGCGGCTTCAAAACTTTTCGAGATTCCGGCGGCTTATGGGAAAAATATAACGTTGAAGATGTCGCAAGTATTCAAGGCTGGTACAGAAACCCGCGTTTAATGACAGACTTCTATAACGATTTGCGCGCACAATTAGAGAAAGCACAACCTAATGAAGGTCATAAAATTTTGGCCGAGCTTGAGAAATATTTTGACGTTCACATAATCACTCAGAATGTAGACAATTTACACGAGAGAGCAGGAAGTACAAAAGTTTTGCATTTACACGGCGAATTAACAAAGGCTCGTGCAGTCAACAACGAAAATAAAATTATTGACATCGGTTATCGCAAATTAGCTTATGACGAGAAAAACTCAGACGGGGAATTATTGCGGCCTCATATTGTCTGGTTCGGTGAAGCTGTTCCGTTAATAATGGAAGCTGCCAGACTCGTGCGTGAAGCTGATATTTTTGCGGTCGTAGGCTCGTCTTTAGTAGTATATCCGGCTGCGGGACTCGTTCATGATTTGCGGGGAGGCACAAAAGCGTACTTAATTGACCCGAAAGAAGTAGACGTCCCCGGATGGCTGAAATTTCGAGTCATTAAAGAAGTTGCGTCAAAGGGCGTTGCGATAATGCGCGATGAATTATTAAAGGAGGAATTATAAAAAATGGCGTTCAAACGATGGGAAAAAGTTCCGGAAGTTGCGCAGGCAGTAGAAAAATTAGACAACTATAATTACAAGTACGGCAAATTATTAGCGACCGGAAAAACTGACGATAAAGTTCAAGCCGCTAAGTTATGGCAGAGTATGTCAAGCTGTTATTGGGAAATTTTATTTGCACTCGTCGACGCACAGACAAAAAATAATCCTGAAGTATTGACATTTGACGAAGAAGAGCGTTTATTTATTGATTTAGGCTGTATTCCGGGATTGTTGAATCTCAGCAAAAGTTTTGACGCAAAAAATTATCTCGCCTCAAAATGTGCCGGCGGTATTCTTCCTGCTATGACTCTTTCTGATTATATTGCTGAATGCTGGGCAGCTATTAACGGTTATGATATTCCTGTACCTGTTATCGGTATGTCGCTTGATGACAGAATCAATTATTTAAACTCTGAACTCGCAGCAGCACAGAAAGAACGCGATTTATTTGTTCGTGAAATTGATGACACCTACCCGAATAATTTAGACGTGCGCCAATTATTAACGAACATGAATAATTTTCTGATTTCGGCCATGAAAGTAAATATGAGAGTCCCCGAATATCGAGAAGGAAGCGAGGCAGTAAGACAGAAATTTGCACAGGAACGCAAGGCATATTTTGACGCTGAAAAAAGTATCTTGCTCCTAATTTCAACCGTGCAGAAAAACGAAGCTAACCCATTACCGCCAGCTAAGGCCGAAAAATTTGCAGCCCTCCACGAGAAAACTAAAGTTATAGCCAAGAAAATTTTATATTCGCAAATTGACGCAGTGAAAATCGCACGCCGAGTCAAGAAAATTTCTGACAACTGCGAAGGAATGTCAGCACAAATGAGACGCGGAGAATTACGTAATATGCTCGTGAAAAAACGCGATTATTTGACCGTCCCCGCAAAAAATGCCCGTGCTGATACGTCGCTTTTATGCCAGCCAGACTCAATGCCGAGCGATTATGCGAAAATGTATGCGATTCTTGAAGATTTTGACGGCCTCGACATAGAAATGTTCAACGTTCCTAGAGTCAGAATGTACGGAATCCCGCGCGCAATTTTTGTACCTGGTCAAGGTTTAGGGACTTATGATTGGCAGGATCACTCGTTATTAATTCCTGCGTTCCCGATCGGAGGCGAGGACAAGTCAGCAAGTTACGCATTAGGCACATTCAGATGGGACTCGGACGAGGACAGAAGATTAAAGACTCCATTTGAGCAGCAAATAAAGGAAAACCGCAAAAAATCTTTACTGGCACTCGCTGAAGGTTTCTATAAAGATTATTCGCTCTGGATGACGAAGGAAAAGAAGGGCTATAGAATTTTGCCGAGAGAGACTCACAAAGTTTTTGTCAGCATGTTCACGGCCAAGCCCGAAGAGTAAATAAATTATGCCTATAAATATACCCGGCGATTTACCGGCAGCAAATGTATTAGTGCAGGAAAATATTTTTGTCATGACTGAACGTCGCGCACAGAGTCAGGACATAAGACCGCTGAGAATCTTAATATTGAATCTAATGCCGACGAAAATTGTAACGGAAACTCAATTAGCGCGCCTTCTTGGTAATACGCCGTTACAGGTGGAAATTGATTTAATGACTGTCAGCGGGAGGACTCCTAAGCACACGCCGATTGAACACATGATAGCGTTCTATAAAAATTTTGATTCGGTCAAAGCAAATTTCTACGACGGAATGATTATCACGGGCGCACCTGTTGAGCTTATGCCGTTTGAGAGCGTCGATTATTGGCCGGAATTGTGCGACATAATGGAATGGAGTAAATCTCATGTTCACAGCACGTTTCATATTTGCTGGGGAGCGCAGGCCGGGTTATATTATCATTATGGAGTGCCTAAGATTCATTTGCCGCGAAAAATGTTCGGGGTATTCAAGCACAGAGTCACGCATAAAGGCTCGATTTTATTTCGCGGTTCTGATGATGTATTTATGGTGCCTCATTCACGACACACGACTATAATGCGCGGGGATATATTGAGGGTTCCTGCGCTGAAAATTTTATCAGAAAGTTACGAGGCTGGAGTCTATGCGATTTCAACGAACGAAGGCCGGCAATTATTCATAACTGGACATTCAGAATATGACCCGGAGACTTTAGCACTTGAATATTTCCGTGATAAACGTGCTGGACTTGCGATTCATGTTCCCTGCAATTATTTCCCGAACGATGACGAGACAAAGACTCCTGTCTGCACATGGAGAAGCAGCGCAAATTTATTATATTCAAACTGGCTGAATTATTTTGTTTACCAGCAAACGCCCTATGACGCACGAAAAATTACAGATTTGGATCTGAACAATAAAGACTAATTATTGAAATAAGTTGTAAAAAGGTTTTGGCGCTAACTTGCTTATGCGGTCATTTGCAGCGATAAAAAATTTTGTAGCGCTCATGCGGGGCCCCAGAGCCCCCCCGCACCCCCCCCCCAGTAAGCGGCCATTTGCAGCGATAAAAACGGTAAATTTTGCTCCCGATAAAATATTTAATAAGTATATTCTAAAATTTGTGATATAAATATATGTACGAAAAATTTATGTGTGGGGGTAATTACAATTCCAGCAGCAAAAAAATCTGTCTCGAAAAATGAGTCAGTACAGGAAAAAATTAGCAAAACCAGCAAAACTAAGAAATCATCAACTAAGACAGCAACAAAACGCAAAACCCGCAAGCCCCTCGAAGACTCTGCGGACAAAGGCAAAATTTTAGTTATCGTTGAGTCTCCGTCAAAGGCTGCAACACTGTCGAACATGCTCGGACGCGGCTACATAGTCAGATCAAGCAAAGGCCATATGAAAGATTTACCCAAGAGCAGACTCGCTATTGACATTGAACACGATTTCGCGCCGGAATATATTTTAGTGAAGGGTAAAGCAGCGTTAAAGAATGAATTAATCAAGCTCGCCGAGAATGCTTCACACGTTTTATTAGCGTCTGACCCCGATAGAGAGGGTGAAGCTATTGCGTGGCACTTGGCCGATATTTTGGGAGTAAATTTGTCGGAGAAATGCAGAGTCAGATTCTACGAGATCACAGAGAACGCCGTAAAAACCGCCGTCAAGAATCCTGATTATATAGACATCAACAAAGTAGACGCACAACAGGCACGCAGAATATTAGACAGACTCGTGGGTTATACTTTGAGTCCGTTACTCTGGAAAAAAATACGTTACGGCCTGTCAGCGGGGAGGGTTCAATCTGTCGCGCTTAATTTAATTTGCGAACGTGAACGCGAAATCATGCAATTTGTTCCGGATCCTTACTGGGTAATCACAGCACAGGCCAAGCACGATAAAAATATTTACGAATTACGCGCATATAAACTCGACGGAAAAACGCTCATGAAGAATAATTTGCCGTTGTTGATTAATTCTCAGGAGAAAGCAGACGAAATTATCAGCGAAATTAAATCTCATGAATTAATAGTGCGTGAGTTCAAGTCCAAAGAAAGCGCGCATTCAGCACCGGCACCCTTTAGGACAAGTACTCTACAGCAGGAAGCCTCAAGACGTTTAAGCATGGTACCGGCTCACACGATGAGAATAGCTCAGGCACTCTACGAAGGAATAAATATCCCCGGACGCGGCCATGTCGGTTTAATAACTTATATGCGTACTGATAGTTTGCGAATCTCGAAAGAAGCTCTAACGTCGTGCAGAGAATTTATCAAAGCAAATTTCAAGCCCGAATATTTACCCAAGACAGCAAATATTTTCGGAAGCACAAATAAAAACGTGAATATCCAAGACGCTCACGAGGCAATTAGACCGACTGACATAAATTTAACGCCTGACAAGACAAAAGCATTCTTAACGCCCGACCAGCAAAAATTATATTCGCTGATATGGAGCAGATTTACAGCAAGTCAAATGAGTCCTGCAATTACAGCAAAATCTACAGTTAAGGCCGACGCAGGAAGAGTCAGTCTCAAGCAGGAAGGCGAGACACTTATATTTGACGGTTGGAGCGTTTTATGGCCTCTTGATATAAAAGGTGCTGAAGTCGCGCAGATTAACGAGGGCGAAATTTTGAAGCTGCTAAAGGTTCAAGACGAGCAGAAATTTACGAAACCGCCAGCAAGATATTCTGAAGCAGGATTAATTAAGACTCTTGAGGAAAACGGAGTCGGACGGCCTTCAACTTATGCGACAATAGCCGGAACTCTTGAGTCGCGCAATTACATCGAGAAAAACGAAGAAAAGCGATTCAAAGCTACTGCACTGGGATTAATAGTTGATGAATTTCTTGCGCAATATTTCAACCGCAAAGATCTATCATCAATAGTAGACGCGGGATTCACAGCACAAATGGAGAAGGAGCTTGACGAAATCGAAGAGTCCCAAAGAAAATGGCTTGATGTTGTCGGAGAGTTCTGGGGGGAATTTTCTAATACGTTGAGTGAAGCAGAAAACGCCCCGAAAGTGCCTCTGCCTGCTCCTGAACCTATCGGCGAAAAATGTCCTGAATGCGGTCATGATTTAGTGCAAAAGCGCGGGAGATTCGGTGAGTTCATTGCGTGTTCAAATTATCCGGAATGCAAATATACACGGCCGATTTTAAGCACTATCGGTGTGAAGTGTCCCAAATGCGGAGAGGGCGATATTGTACAACGCAAAAGCAAAAAGGGCCGGACTTTTTACGGGTGCTCGCGTTATCCTGAATGCGATTACGTTGCGTGGAACAGACCAGCCGGCGAAAAATGTCCTGAATGCGGAGAAGATTTATACAAACGAGGCTCGACAATTTTTTGCGCAAAATGTAAATATAAGGTCGAGACTGAGTCAGAGTAAATAAAAAAGGGAGCCGCTTTTGACTCCCTTAAAATTTTTATTGCTGCGGTTGTGTCAGGTTAGGTGATTGCGACGGATTGGGCATTGTGTAACTTCTTGCGTGAATCTGAATTTCATCGCGTACTGCTTGAGGATGAGGAATATTTTTCGCTACAATTTCTTCACCGCTCGTACCTGATGACGTAATAATTAAATCGCCGATTCCCAATAATGACTGCATCATGGTTTGACCGACTTTAATATGTGTGATATTTGCAAGACTTATCTCAATTGACTCGCGAAAATCAGCGCTGAAAGGCTTTAACGGATGTATTATGACAAATGCGACTTCTTGATCTTCGGCCTTGTTCGGGTTATTACGCAAAATTAACTGCATTGTCTTGCGCTTTACTGCAATGTACAAGAACATCAAGACTTCAATTACTGCTACGATTATCCACATCCATTTGCAGAGGTTAGAGTCGGGCTGACACTTGAACGGGCCGTAATATGTGCCTATACCAGCAAGAATGAGAATCAAGAGCATTAGCATCCAAAGTTTATAAAAGCTCTTCCACGCCGGTTTGTAATACTTGTAAACAGGTTCCATGATGAAAAAATTTCCTCCTTCATAAACAAAAAATTTCTTGTTTAAATCGTGAATATTATAGCAAATGAATTAGTGCTGATTATTTCAATTTTTCACGCCTTTGTGCATTCTCAATCGCGATTTTTGCCATTATTTCGCGTTGTTCTTCGCGGTCTTCCTGATATTGCTGCTCTATGGCCTTTTTTCGCGCCTGAATCTTTCGTAATTCTGCCGACTTCTTCATCATATTATTATGGCTGTCCCATGCTTTAAGAGTCGATTTATCCATGCTTGACTGTGCAGCGTTCACGAGTTCTAGTGCGTCGCTTTGATTTGTTGGGACTCGTTTTTCGCGTTTCTGCGGGAGTTCATCCCAGATACTTCCGAATTTATCATCAATTTTCATGACGCTAAAGCCTCTTCTATTGCTATTGCGAGTTGATCCGCGCATGAAGTACCTCGACTCCCGCAAAGATTCCCGCGCAATATTTTCGCAGTTTGTGAAGCGTCCGCACCCTCTAAAAGTTTCGAGATCGCCTTCAAATTTCCGGGACAACCTCCGACAAAATTAAGTCCGTGAATCTTGTTATCATCATCAATATCAAACATAATAAATCGCGAACATACTCCATTTGGCATAAAATCAACGTGCTTACTCATTGTTTATCACTCCTAACCGTAAAATATTTATAAGCTCGTCCAAACTATTAGATAACATTGCCTGCTGTCTTAAAGCTGCCGAGCCGTTTTTGAATTTTATCATGCTGCCTGCGAATCTCTTCATTAATACTATTGCTTTATGTTCGCTCAATAAATCACGGGTTCTGTACGCAAAATTTATCAGCGCGTCAAGTTTTTCACTCTGAGTCCTGTAAACGCCCCTGAACTCTTCAAACATGCACGGATTAGCAAAAGCACCTCTAGCAAGCATTATCATAACGCAGCCCATGCTTAAATATTCGTCAATGTCAGAAAGATTCTTTACGTCGCCGCTTGCACTGATATAGCCGGGAAAATTTTTAGCAGCAAGAGAAATTATTTTCCTGTCCGCAATTCCTTCGTAACGCTGTGAAGGTGTGCGCCCATGAATGCAAATATTATCTGCTCCGGAATTTATTAGAAGCTCGGCAAACTTTAGAGTCTCGTTGTCATCATCAAATTTGCGGGTCTTGACCCATACAGGAAAATTTAAATCTTTCAGGCACTTGACCATTTTTGACGCAATTTCCGGACGGCGCATTAAAGCAGAACCAGCACCATTTTTTGTAATCTTAGGCATTGGACACGCCATATTTATGCCCAGACCTGAAAATCTTTCGCAATGATTGATTACTCGTAAAGCTCCCTCGAATAAAATTTTTTCATCAGGCGCAAACAACTGCACAATTAACGGCCCTTCATGACTCGCTACTTTGAGCATGTCGAGAGTCTTTGCATTATCGCGAATTAACCCCGAACAGCTTATCATTTCCGTATGAGTCAAAGCTGCTCCCATCTGCGTAAAAAATTCTCTCACGGTCAAGAGCGTTACTCCTGCCAAAGGTGCAAGACATAAATTATTATCGAGTTCAAGACCTCCCGCACGAATCATGATTTATTATTTCTCTCGTAAATTAATTTCAGGCCCTCAAGCATAAGCCATTTATCTACATATTGAATATTGCGCGAAACTTTTTGCATTAAATCCGCGTGTCCTCCTGTTGCTGCGACCTTTGCGTCCTTCATCGAGTCATTATCGCGAATCATGTCAATTAATCTATCTGTCAAGCCTCCGTTGCCGTATAAGATTCCTGACTGAATACTTTCTGTTGTGTCGATGCCTATTACTTTTTCAGGGATTGACAGCGCGACTTGAGGCAATTTCGCAGCCTTCGAGAACAAAGCAGATATTCCCGACACAAGACCGGGGGCAATTACTCCGCCTATATACGCGCGATCTTGTGCGACACAGTCAAATGTTATAGCCGTTCCATAATCGACGACAATAACGGGAGCACCGTACTTGTGAAGACCTGCAAAAGCGTTTACGATTCTGTCTGCGCCTACTTCATTAGGATTCTTGATTCTTAATTCGAGTCCTGTATTAGTTTTCGAGTCAACCTGCAGAGGGTTCACGTTAAAATATTGCTTTATCGCCTCAGTAATCGCAAAATCTAATGAAGGCACAACAGAAGCAAAGGCCGCGCCCGTTATTGATGATGGATTAATATTTTTGCTCGCTAATAAATCAAGCAGATAAACGCCGATTTCGTCAGATGTCCGAGATACAGAAGTAAGCCGCCAATGTGCAATTAATTTATCGTTGTCGAAGACTCCTGCTGCAATAGTTGTGTTGCCCGTGTCAAGTACTAATAACAATTAATTCACGCTCCCTGCAATATAGCCCGTGCTCCAGCAAATTTGAAGGTTGAATCCTCCTGACGGGCCGTTAAGGTCTAATATTTCACCTGCAAAGTATAAATTATCGCACAATTTTGATTTCATTGTTGAAGGCTCTATTTCCTTGAGGCTGACTCCTCCGTTTGTTACTACTGCATTATTGAAGCTCCATAGCCCGTTAATGTGCATTCGTATATCTTTGAGCAATTTCACGAACTCAAAAATTTCTTCGTCTGAAATATATTCAATGGGCTTATCGTGCGGAATATCGGACAATTCGAGAATCAAAGGTGTTAATTTTGCGGGAACTAATGAACGCGCGAGACCTGCGAATCTTTTACGGCCTGAAAATTTTTTTATTTCGCGTTTGACTCGTTCTATTAATATCCCATGAGTTAGACTAGGCTTTAAATCTAGGGAAAATTCGAGACTCTCTGCGCCTTCCTGCCATTCAGGAATAAACGAGCTTAAGTCCATTACAATGGGGCCGCTGACTCCGAAATTAGTAAATTCCATCTGCCCGAATCTATTATCTATGTCGATACCGTTGCGAATCACTGTGAGTCTTACATTTCTTAAATCACATCCGCTGGCTAATTTCGGCCAAGTTTCTTGAGTCTTTACCGGAACGAGAGCAGGATATAATTTTGTGATTGTGTGTCCTGCCTGTTGTGCGAGTCTGTAGCCGTCGCCCGTTGAACCTGTGCGGGGGTAAGATTTGCCGCCTGCAGCGATTATGAATTTATTTGCGCTGATTTCTTCATTTTCTGTGATTACGTAAAGGACTCGCGAGTCTTTTATCTTGAGAGCTTTAACGGGATTTGAGCGAAAAATTTTGACGTTATATTTTCTGCATTGCATTATGAGCGTGTCTAATATTCTTTGACTGCCTCCTGACGTGGGGAAGACTCTTTTGCCGCGTTCTTCTGTGAGTTCTACGCCGTGATTTGCGAAAAATGCCATAGTCTCGTGAGGGCCGAACTTGCTGAATGCTGAATATAAAAATTTTCCTTTCTCGCCGTATTTAGCGATGAAATTATTTATGTCTGGTTCTGCATTAGTGAAGTTACAGCGTCCCCGCCCTGAAATTAAAAGTTTTTCGCCGAGAGTCGCATTTTTCTCGACGATTATGACTCTTTGTCCGAGCGAGCCTGCACGAATTGCAGCCATTAACCCCGCCGGGCCTCCGCCGATTATGAGTGTGTCGAAATTTTCCATATAGAAATTATTAGCTCCTTTGCTTTATAGTCAACATAATATAATAGCAGGGAAAAATTTAATTAGCTGCTAAAAACTTTTGCCTAACCGCGACTCCAGAGTCAAAACCGGGTGGGCGG
>JAFSXS010000102.1 GCA_017443945.1 Synergistaceae bacterium | reverse complement strand
TTGTTGCCGGAAAAACATAATCTGGTTTCTGTGTAACTAAAATTAAAGCATTAATATTACTTACCCCCCCCCCCCCCCGAAATTAATTAATATTTGACGAGCAGACTCGCACGCTAAATCGGAAGACTTTATTGCATCTTCTGCGATTCTCAAAGAGTGGAAGCCGCTGACGTTTTCAATTTGTCTAGCTGATTTCCCGTCTACAAGGTTGGGCGCGTATTCAGTCAGAGTTACACATTTTTTCGGGACAGTACACGCGAGGGCCTCAAGGGAAACGCCTTTTACTAGTTGAATGCTCAAAATTTATGCTCCTTTCATATTTTAGTGCTTGATAGATATTCCGCCGTCAATAATTAAATCTGTGCCGGTTACATAACTTGACGCACCCGACAACAAATAAATAATGCCTGCTGCGACTTCTTCGGGCTTTCCATAACGCTTGAGGGGATATTTTTTCGCGTCTTCCTGCAAGATTTCGGGCGTTAAAGATTTGTTATTGCGTAATAAATTAGTCTCGATCATTCCCGGACACACGCAATTAACGCGGATATTTTTATTTGCTGCCTTGAGTGCAGAACGTCTGACATATTCATTTAAAGCAGCTTTTGACGCAGAATAAACCGCATTTCCCTGAGTGAAGCAATAATTTCCGTCTACAGAGCTTGTGAAGACGACCGACGCGCCATCATTAAATTTATCGCCGGAAAAAAGCCCCTCGAAAAGTTCAATGCCTGCGGAAAAATTTATGTCAAAAACTTTCTTGAGCTTCTCACTTGTTATAAAATCGACTGGAGAAAATTCAACTATTCCCGCATTACTTACAAGACCGTCGAGCCGTGAAACCAGTTCTATCAAGATGCCCCCCCCCCCCTAGTAAATCTGCGCAAATTTTTTCGTGATTATTGCCTTCGAGATTTGCAAAAGTTTTATCGAGTTCACATTTATTGCGGCCGGTTATTATTAACTCTGCGCCCATTTGAGAGCACAAAACAGCAGCAGCCCGCCCGATCCCTGATGACGCGCCTGTGATTAAAATTTTTTTGCCGGTTAAGTTAAACGGGTTCATGTCAATAAGAGTCCTCCGTCAATGATTAAATTAATTCCTGTCGTGAAACTTGATGCGTCAGAGAGTAAATAAATAATGCCAGCTGCGACTTCTTCAGGCTTGCCATAACGCTTGAGGGGATAACGTTTCATATCATTTGCGAGCATTTCGGGAGTAATTTTGTCATCATGAATTAAATTAGTCTCGATCATTCCCGGACACACGCAATTAACACGGATTTTGCGCGCGGCCATTTCGAGAGCAGCATTTTTCGCAAAACCGCATATAGCAGCTTTTGACGCAGAATATAAAGCATGTCCCGCAGCAGTGATAAAATTTCCTGCAAGTGAGCTTGTGAAGACGACGGACGCACCTTTTTTGATCTTGCGTTTCTTTATCAGACCAGTAAAAAGCGTTATTGGTGCATAAGTATTTATGTTCAAGAAATTTTCTAGTTTATCGCGCGTGATAAAGTCAACCGGCAATAAATTAAGAATCCCGGCATTATTCACAAGTCCGTCAAGTTGGGGAGATGAGTCAATTAATTTATCAATTTCTGACTGAATAGAAATATCTGCGCAAATTTTTTCGTGATTACTGCCTTCGAGCGCGTTAAAAGTTTCTGCAAGCCTTTCTTGATTCCTGCCTGTGATTATTAACTCTGCGCCCATTTGAGAGCACATTATAGCCGTAGCCCGCCCGATTCCTGATGACGCACCTGTGATTAAAATTTTTTTGTTATCGAGACTGAATATGTTATTCATGACAAATCCAGCCCCAAAAATTCAGGAAAACTTAATTTGAGGATAAATTTATGAGATAATAAAAATGGGGTCGTGTCGTGTCGTGTCGTGTCGTGTCGCCGAGTATACAAGACCATTATCTAGCTGTCAAGCTCCTTTACGTAAATTTTCATGAGATTATATCACATTTTAGTGAAGAAAATGCGCGAGTTCCTGATACAATTTTTCAAGACCCGCGCTAAACTTTTATTCGCCGTGATTGAGAGTGTGCAAGAGGTTAATAAATTCTTCCGGTATATTCTGCCTGAACTTTAACTCTTGGCCGGTTATAGGATGAATAAATGACAACTTCCAAGAATGCAAAAATACGCGATTCATAAATTTTTCCTGCGCTCCGTAAGTGAAATCGCCGTACAATGGACACCCAGCAGCAGACATATGAACTCTAATTTGATGGGTTCGGCCTGTATATAACTTGCACTCAACGAGAGAAAATTTTTCTGCTTCCTTGATGACTTTATAGCCGGTTATAGCTGGCTTGCCTCCTTCGATTACAACGCGTTTTAACGGGTCATTAGGATCTACATCAATAGGGCCTGATAATATGCCTTCAGGTTGTGCTAAATGTCCGTGAATTAATGCAATATAACGCTTGTCGACCTCACGTGAAGCAAACATTTTCTGCAATAACAAGAAAGAGTCTTGATTGCGCGCTACGACCATTAGTCCCGACGTTCCCATATCCAAGCGGCTGACGATTCCCGGACGCATAAAACCGTCCATAGATTTCATTTCGGGATAACGCTTGACGAGTCCTTGAATTAATGTCCCGTGCCAATTTCCTGTACCCGGATGAACGACGATTCCTGCGGGTTTGTTCACGATTATTAAATGCTCGTCTTCATAGATTATGTCAAATGGTACGTCTTCGCCCTCTAAAACTGTGAGATTTTCTGACTCTGGGACTTGAACTAGAAATTTATCGCCGGGACTAACTTTCATGCTTCCTTTGAGGTGTAAATCGCCGTTGAATGAGACTCCGCCCCGTTTTAAAATTCTCTGAATGCTTGTACGTGAGAGTCCTAATTTCTCAGCCAAGAAAATATCAAGTCTGGGATAACCTATTTCCGCGCTTATTTCTACGGCGTTTTCTTTTGCTTTCTCCTGCTCTAGGGTTTCGCGCCGTTTTGCAATTACATCACTGAATGATTCTATGTGTTCATCAAAGTTTTCACGCTTGATTATGAAATTTTCTGAGTCATTGTTTAGTGCTTCCATTATTGCGCTCCTGCAAATATATTTTATGTCGCCGCCTGTGAGTCCTTCTGTTGATTCTGCGAGTTCTGCAAAATTTATATCAGAATCTAACGGCTTATTTTCGAGTGAGAGTCTAAAAATTTCCTCGCGTTCGTTAATGTCGGGTACAGAAACTTTTATGCGCAAATCGAATACTGACGGCATGAATAAACTTTTGTCGAGTCCCCTCGGATTGTCAGTAGCAGCAATGACAGTAACGCCGCCGGTTTCAGCGATTGAGTCCATTTCCGTCATAAATTGTCCCTTGAGAGTCTGTGAGTCGCTAGTTTTTTCCGGGAAAAGCGTATCAATCCCATCAAGAAATATAATCGAGGGTGCTGCCTGCTTTGCCACTCTGAAAATATTTTTTAGCGCGCGTTCTGAGTCGCCCTGATAACGGGATAATAAATTTGCGCTTTGTACGTTTATGAAATTGAGTCCGCTTTCGTGTGCGAGTGCCTTAACCAGTGAAGTTTTGCCGACACCTACAGGGCCGTATAATAAAATTCCGTGAACTTGGCTTATATTATATTGTGAAAAAATTTCTGTGTGGTCGATAGGCTGTCTGACTGCGTTAATTAATTGCTGCTTTATTTCATCGAGTCCGCCCAAATCAGAAAATTTTACGTCAGGAACCTCAACAAAGACCTCACGAGTCGCGCTTGGGTTAGTCTCTAATAGTGCATTCATAAAATGTTTGTGAGTAACTTCGAGCTTTGCAATTTTCTCATATGGGATTAACTGACTCGAAAAATTTATCATCGGCAAAATATCACGAACGCACGACATAGCAGCTTCTTTCGCGAGTGCTTCCAAGTCTGCGCCTACATAACCGTGTGAAAGGTCAGCTATTTTCATCAAGTCAACGTCTTGCGCTAAAGGCATTCCGCGAGTATGAATCTTTAATATTTCGAGTCGCCCGTTTCTATCAGGAATAGGAATCGAAATTTCACGGTCAAATCTTCCGGGCCTTCTCAAAGCAGGATCTAAAGAATTAGGGATATTTGTAGCACCGATTACGATTAATTGTCCGCGTGATTTAAGGCCGTCCATTAGTGCTAACAACTGGGCAACGACTCGGCGTTCAACTTGTTTTTCTCCGCCCATGTCAGCGCGTTTAGGTGCGATTGCGTCAATTTCATCAATAAATATAATTGATGGTGCGCGGTCTTGAGCTTCCTCGAAAATTTTGCGGAGTCTTTCTTCGCTTTCACCGTAGAATTTGCCAATAATCTCCGGGCCTGATATGTGAGTAAACCATGCGTCAGTCTCATTTGCTACGGCGCGGGCAATTACAGTTTTACCAGTTCCGGGAGGGCCATAAAGCAACACACCGCGAGGGGGCTGGATTCCTAGACGTTCAAAGACTTGCGGAAAACGTAGGGGAAGCTCTATCATTTCACGGACTTTGCGAATTTGTGAAGAGAGTCCGCCGATGTCCTCATATGAAATTTTGTGTGCGTTGATCTCTAAAGGCTTGAGCAAATTTAAATATGTAGATTTGTTAATTATGACTGTGCCGTCGGGGGTTGTTGACGTAACGAGAAAATCACATGTTCTAGTCCCGAAAAGGTTTAATCTGACTCTGTCGCCGGTTCTGACTGCTTGAGCTTCCAAGAGTGAAAGTATATAACTCTCGTCAGCGTCGGGTTTGATTAATGGCTGAAGAGTTATGCTACCTGCAAAGTGATAAATAATGCTGCTTTCGAGATTAATATTTTCGTCGAGAGAGACTCCGGCATTTTCGCGTATTAGGCCGTCAATCTGAATTATTCCCGACTCAATATCATCACTTGATCTGACTCGCGCTGGAGTAGTTTTTGAGCCTGTAAGCTCGATTAAGTCACCTTCTGACAAATTTAATGCTCTCATGTCATCATTATGAATGCGGGCAAGACCTTTCATAGCGTCATCGGGTTTAGCTTCCTGAACTCTAAATGTTTTAAGCATAAATAATATTATCCTCCGTGTTATAATAAAAGCGTCCGGGAGGACAACGGACAAAATAATCTGGCTGTCGGCTAAGGTTGCACCCTCAACCGACGAAGAAAATTACCAGATTTCGGTTTAGGATACATTTACTTCTTTATTGAAGTTATGAGTGCAGCAATCGCCTTTATTAAATTGGCAAGCGCGTTGATGAACTGAGTCCATCCCCTCATAATTCTCACCCCTTTTTATTTCAGGCGGGGAAAGATGGAAGTTTTCTCAGCGACAACCCCCCGCCAAAGCTGTCAGGGGTCCTCCTAATTCGTAAAACTTCACGAACTATTTATTATTCTATCATACAGTAAAGGGTAATAAATTTTTCGTGTTATCATGAAAGCGTTTAGGAAATTAATCCAGTTTCTCAACATGAGAACTCCCCCGCCTGAATCGCCGGGGGTTTTCGCAAAACTTCATGATTATTTACGCATATTTCTTCATTTCAGCAGCTAATAAATTCGATACTTCTTCGACCAAACTAGACTCCGGAGCTTCTACAAGAATCCTTAATAACGGCTCTGTCCCTGAAGTACGCACAAAGATTCGCCCGTTTATAAATTTTTCCTGATGAGTCTGCACAATTTCATTTATTGCGGTCATGTCAACTTTTGAGCGTTCACGAGTCAATGTAAGATTCGTCAATTTCTGAGGATAACGCCCGAATCTGTCAATTAAATCTGAAACATTTTCGCCTAATTCCTGAATCGCATTCATAAATAATACAGCAGTACAGAGTCCGTCGCCCGTGCTTGTGAAATCACTTGCTATTATGTGCCCTGATTGTTCGCCACCGAGCTTTGAGTCTGTCTCACGCATTTTTTCGAGCACATATCTATCACCGACGGGACATCTATAAACTTTTATATTTTCACGTGCTAAATGATTTTCGAGCGCAAGATTACTCATTACAGTTACAACAACACTTTTGCACTTGAGCCAACGCGCAAGAACCCATAAAATTATATCGCCGTCAATGATTCGGCCAAGAGGGTCGCAAATTAAGACTCTGTCTGCGTCGCCGTCAAAAGCAAATCCCATAGCAAAATTTTTATTCGCGATATAACCCGTTAAATTATTCATGTGCATGACACCGCAAGAGTCATTTATATTCAAGCCGTTATAGTCCGTACAAATTATTTCAGCGTCAAGATTGCAGATTTTCACGAGTTCCGGCACAGTGAGAGAGCTTGCACCGTTCGCACAGTCAAATAAAATTTTTCCGGGGTTAGCTTTCAAGAATCCTGCTATATGACGTGTGTATGAGCTGACTAAATTTTTTGCGTCATGAAGGCGGCCTATTTCTTGACTCGTTGAGGGCGAGTCGTCTAATAAATTTTCGATTGATTCTTCTTCGTCGTCCGAGAGTTTGCAGCCGTCAGAACCTAAAAATTTTATGCCGTTATAAATTGCCGGGTTGTGTGAGGCACTTATTACCGCGCCTCCGTCAGCGTGTAAATGCTTTATTGCGTAACTTAGTCCGGGCGTGGGAATTATCCCGGTTAAATAAACGTCTGCGCCCTCTGAGATCATGCCGGAATATAAAGCACCCTCCAACATTTGACAACTTAAACGTGTATCACGTCCGATTAAAAATTTTTTGCCCGTCTTGCCTGCAAATTTTGTGAATGCCCTGCCGAGCTTTAAAGCTGTTTCGCTAGTCATTCGGCCTGAATTTGCAATGTCGCGGACTCCGTCTGTTCCGAAAAGTTTACGAGCCAAAATTAAATCACTCCCTGTGAATTTCTGAAATACTCAATTTGTTCTGGAGTTGCGCCAAGTGTCCGCATAAAATTAATTGCCTGCTCCAACATATCGCGGCGGCCTTCTTTCATGCCTTCTTGTATGCCTATTTCGCGACCCTCTTGTAGACCAATCTCGCGACCCTCTTTTATATTAAGATTTCGCTCAAAATTTTTCTCAAATTTCGTAAGCATATAATTTTGCCTCCAATTCTTATTTTGCCTGGCATATTGCAGCCTTTCTTCGAGCCTTACAACGAAAGAATCATTTGAACTCTTACCGTTTATAAGATTTAAGAACGCTTTTAACTTCGGGGAAACATCATCAAGCTCGCCCCTAGTGTTAAGAATAATTGTACGCGCTCCGTCTCCAAGCTGAAGAGTAGAATCACTTTCGCAAAGATTCCTGAACGGGTAAATGTGCCTGCCCTTATTAAATAAATCAAAGCAGCAAATAAATATTACTATAGAATCAGGAATATCATCATAAATTTTTACGCTTTTACGTTCCATTGCATCAAGGTCAATCATAGAATGATATGCCCTCGTGCGTCTTGGTATATTATCACGGTTTACAGTCTGTATCTCGACATCTATAATGCGATTCGAATCATCACGAAGATAAATATCGAACCGCACCCCGCGTGTGTCGAAAGTTTCCTTTACCGGCTTTTGCGGCTCATTAAATGCTATGCGGGCAATATTGAGCTCCGGTAATATAGTCTGCACAAGCTCAAGACACAAATCTAAATCCTCAAAAACTTTGCAGAACATGAAGTCATTTGCAAGAGTAAGATTCTCCCAGCGTTCATTTTCTGGGAGGTCAAACTCAGTGAAATTATTATACATGTTTAAATTCACCATAATATTATTTGTTGTTATTTCATGCGTTCAAGGGCTTCTTTTGCTTCATTGTCGCCTTGATCAGCTGCCATTTTGTACCATTTGCGAGCCTCTGTTAAATCTTTGCTCACACCTACGCCGTTTTCGTACATGGAACCTAGAAAATATTGCGCTAAAATATTTCCATCTTCAGCAGCTTTACGATACCAATAAACGGCCTGCGTTGTATCTTTGGGCACTCCTTCACCGTTAGCATACAAGAGACCTAAATTAGTTTGAGCCTTAAAATTTCCACCTTCAGCGGCTTTGCGATACCAATAAGCGGCCTGTGTTAAATCTTTGCTCACTCCTTCACCGTTATAATACTTTTTTGCTAAATTAAATTGCTCTTCAGGATCAAACAAAATTTTTAATTCACTTGTAATTTTGCTGACGTTAATTTCTCCCGAGTTCATTTGAGCAAGCATTACACCGCTAATATCTTGTTCAAGACCTGACGCTATATTACCGTATTCAATACAGTTTATGGCCTCGTCCCTATTCCCAAGCGCATAATAAACTATTCCGGCGAAAATATTGCTCTCCCAGTCTTCCGGCGAGGTGTAGTCCCTCACTGTTTCGACAAGAGATTTTATTTTGCTTATGTCATCACTTGAAGGCGACTCACTTTTTGCAAGCTCCCGAATCTCATATTTAACGGCCTCCAGCTTGTATGGATCGAAATTCAGAACCGGCCGCCAGACTTCATTAAATTTTTCGTAACACTTGCGGCACTCTGACTCATTTCCGGACTCAAGCGCAGCATTTGCCCTGAAATACCAATACGGCGGGTAAACTCTAAATTTACGCTCGATGAACTTCAACCGGCCAAGACGTTTTGAGGGGTCGCGCTCGTTCATGATATTAAGAAATTCACGCACATTTTCATGAGTCAATCTGTATTCATTCGGGATCTTGTATTGACTCATCAAACGCCACGACGAATTTAGCAGCCTCACTTGAAGTTTATTGCAGTCTTCTATTTCCTGTTTTGTCAGCTCCCATGAAGACGTGTCAATTTCGCGTTTAATCTGTTCTTTTGCGGCCTGATAGTCATAATAGCCCGTTCCCGTTGACGCAGCAATATTTGCAAGCCATCCCAATAAATTAAATTGATGTTCGGGTGCACGAAAATTTTCAAAACCTTTAGATATTGCCCTGTAGTATGCTTCCTGCCCGCGCTGGCGTGAAATTTCTGCAAGGCGTTTTTTCTCCTCGTCTCTAATATTTTTGCCCGTGATGAAATTCATTAAGTCCGAATATAACGCAGTCATTTCCGGGTCGCTCTCGATATTTCCTATTGCAAGACGGTTAATTATCCGGTTATATTCATATTCAAGAGTGATTCTGTCATGAGCCGCTAAAATTCTATTAACAGAAACTATTGCGAAATTCAACGCACAAACAGTATTTAACGAGTCATAATCAGCAGCTTTTACGCTCGGACTAAATATCATTACTGCACACAACGCGAACAAGAAAATTTTACGCATATAATTACTCCGTTATATTAACTGTAATATTTGAAGGCTCGATTAAATTAACCTTAAAGCGCGTATCATCAGAAGTCATTTCAGCTTTTACGGGCAAAGTCGCAGGAGTCATAAAAATATTCGTCATGTCAACAAATGTGCGTAAATTCAATTCTTCAGGCGTAATATTTGCAACAAGTGAAGGTCGGCCCTCTAACGTTATTGCGACACTTGCAGGGGTACAGACATATTTTTTGCCTTGCTCACCGTTCCTGACTTCAACGGGAATATTGACAAACATTTTTTCTGCTCTTGCCTCACTCAACGAGAGACTAACTTTTACGCCGGTATTATTTATTAAATTAACTCCGGGTACGTCAGGAGCCTTCAACGGTGCTATTATCACTTGATCCGCTGCCAGCATTGAAATATCCATTACTTCTGTGTCGACGGCCTCAACTTTTGCGAGATCTATTGCGCTGCCCTCAATTTGCACTTCTGAAGGGTCAACAACTACCGCGCGAATCTCGAAATCTGAGTCAAGGTGTCCTGCCAAACGTACATTAACAGGAACTTTTTTGCGTGGAAGACCGCTCGCTAATGAACCTCTGAATCTCACTTGCGCAGGCTCTATCGTAACTTGGCCGACAAATGGCTCTGACTGCGAAATTTTCACAGGCATTAAAAGCTCGTTGCCCTTCTGCAATTCTTCAACTGTAGGGGTAACTCGGACATTTCCTATTTTTGCGATGTCATCTTCTGCGCCCTTAATAGCTACTTCTTTCGGGATAATTTCGACGCCTTCTATATAATGGCCTTCAGGAATATTTGCAGGTACAACTGTCTCGACATTCATTAAGCGCGTAACCTGCCTGACCAAATCAAGAACGGCCTGCGACGGTGTAAACGATACAAGCTCTATATTGCTTGGAATTTCTACATTTATATTGACTGTGTAACGTTTGCCGGGCAATAAATTACGTGCGTCAACATATGCGTGAACGAGATTATAATCAAGCCGCGTTATTGCATCTTCAGGGCCTCTGATCTCAACGTCGATTTCTGAAATTCTGCCGCGTAAAATTGCTTGAGCTTCAACACCGCGATATTCAAGCTCACATGTAAATTTGCGTGTTATGTACGAGCTTTCGTCGAGTCCCGTTACGTATACCCACATCATAACAGCACTTATAATCGAAATCGCCCATAAGAACCACGATGAGTCAAGCAATCTGTCTAAATTAAAAATTTTTCTCATTAGTGTACTATTCCCCTTGCTCTAGTTGCTGCCTCAGGAGTCGGCTTAACCCAGAATAATTTTACAAATTCCTGGAATCTGCTGTGCTTCTCTTCTGCCTCGCCGATAAAATAATGACGTACTAATTTTTCGACTTGGAAATCTTTTAATTTCGAGAGTTTGCCTTTAGCTGCTACTGATATTTCGCCGCGTTCCTCACTTACGATTAAGACAAGTGCGTCAGATTTTTCTGTTACTCCGAGTCCTGCTCTGTGTCTTGTGCCGTACCAGCGCGATATTTCGGGAGCATCAGCAAGTGGAAGTATGCAGCCTCCAGCAACAATTTTATTTTTGTCAAGCACGACAGCTCCATCATGTAAAGGATTGCCCACCCAGAAAATCGAAATAATTAATTCCTGCGTTATTCCGGCGTTTAACTGCACTGCTGTAGCGGTGTAATCTATTAATGAGTCCTCCTGCTGAAAGACTAATAATGCGCCTATTTTATGTGCCTTGAGATAACTTAATGCGTTTATTACGTGGCTTGCTCTTATTTCTGCTTCGTCCGACGAAATATTTTTAGTGGAGAAATTAAATTTATTCCTGCCGAGCTCTTCAAGAATCTTGCGTAACTCAGGATGAAACACTATCGGAATAGCAAAACTTAACGCCCATAAAGTGTGTCCGAGAAACCACGACAACAGCCTAAATCTCAGCATACCAGCCAGCAAAGACAGCACAATCAGAATAACTAAACCCTTCACAAGCTGTATCGCCCGCGTATCTACCAGTAAAACAAGAATGCGATAAATTATAAATGACACTATCGCAATGTCTATAATACTTCTTATATTCGCCCACATTTTATTAAATTACGAGTCTGACTATACCGCGATAAATTAAGCCTCTCGTGCCGTCAACTGAAACAACGTCATCATCCATCAGAGTCGAAAACGCGTCAGTAACTCCGACAACACAAGGCAAATTAAAATCTATCGCTAGTGAATTTCCTTCACTGAACAATAAACCGCTCTCGAACAAAACCGCGCCGACTTTGTCAAGAATTGGCCTATATTCTTCATTTAACTGTCTCACAACTAGAATACAGCCGGGAGTAACTTTTTCGATAGCTTCTTGAGGAGTTCTCGCAATGCAGACTTTACCGACTGCGTTTTTATGCGATAAAGGGGTTCCCGACAATAAAATATTTCCCGTTGTCAAGACTTCTACAAGATTCGTGGATCCTGCGCGGCCGACCGGGACTCCTGCTGTAATTACGACTAATTCGCCCTCTGGTAATAAACCTTTACTCACACATGTAGTAATTGACTCTCGCGCTGCAACGTTAATATCTGACATTTCAGAGAGTCTAACGGGCTGCACTCCCCACCATAACGCAAGCTCGCGCCAAGTCTGCTGACTCGGTGTTACTCCTAAAATCGGACATTCGGGGCGGTGTTTGCTTATCATTCTAGCTGTTAAACCTGAACGAGTCAGAGAAATTATTGCAGGAGCTTTTATTTGACGTGCGATTAACACTGCTGCACCTGATACAGCGTCGGGGACTGGGATTCCTTCAAGCTGTGCAGGATTCTTCTCGCTGTTCTTGTGATTGCCCCATAAATTAATTTCTTTCTCGGCCCTGTCTAAAATTTTGCGCATTGTCTTTACTGACTCAACGGGATAACTTCCGCCGGCTGTCTCTCCTGAAAGCATAACAGCGTCTGTGCCGTCAAGAACTGCATTAGCTACATCGCTTGCTTCTGCCCGTGTTGGTCTTGGATTGCGGATCATTGAGTCTAACATTTGAGTCGCGACAATTACGACTTTGCCTCTAACTCTGCACATTTCTATAATTTTTTTCTGTGTCAACGGTACATCTTCCGTCGGAATCTCGACTCCTAAATCTCCGCGCGCGACCATAACGCCGTCAACTACATCAACGATTCCCTCAATATTCTGCACGGCCTGACGAGTTTCAATTTTCGCGAGAATCTTCATATTTCCGCCCCATTCTTGAATTAACCGCCTGACTTCGAGAATATCATTACGAGTCTTTACGAACGAGACCGCTAAATATTCCATACCGTGCTGAATGCCCCATAAAATATCTTGCTTGTCTTTCTCTGATAATGCGGGCATAGTCAGATCTGCGCCGGGGATATTTATTCCTTTAGTGTTACGGAGAGGGCCTCCAACGATAATTTTGCAAGTAACTTCATCGCCGTTAATGCTTTCGACTTCGAGATTTAGTGCGCCGTCATCAATAAAAATACTTTGTCCGGGCGTAACTTCCTGCGGCAATAATTTATAGTTCACAAAAATTTTATCTTGAGTCCCCTCGAATGCCTCATCACTTGCACACAAAATAATTTTTTCTCCCTGATTGAGCATTATTTCGCCGTTCTGCATTAAACCTGTGCGGATTTCAGGGCCCTTTGTGTCGAGTAGTGCTGCAATGGGTTTCTTTACTGCGCGTTCAACACGTCTAATCAGCTTTAATTTTTTCTCGTGGCCGTCATAATCACCGTGAGAAAAATTTAATCTTGCAACGTTCATACCTGACTCGGCCATAGCTTTTAGAGTCTCGTAATTGTCAGAAGCCGGACCGATTGTGCATACGATTTTTACGAACATTTATTTTACCTCCCATATAAAAAATTTTTCCGGTTACAATAATTTATCACAATATTATTAATTTTTGTGAGCCGCTCAAACGCCGCTAGGGCTTGAAAGTCAAAACCTGCCATTAGTCCGCTGATTCAATTTTTCGTAGTCCACTAAGAAATTAGCGATTCCGATTCTGCCGTCTGGTGATACTTCTAATATTACTCTTGCGGCGGAAGATTTATTTTTCGCTTTGCACTCGAATAATATAACTGATAAATCTTTCAATTCCTGTTCGTCAGTAGTATCTACTTTCAGCGTGATAAATTTATTCTTGAGCGACTCTAAGTCCGTGAAAATATTTTTTGCTAATATCTGGCCTCTATCGTCTAAATTTCCTTCAATGACACATGGCATTCCGACATTTAGCGAACCTTTGAGAGTCTGCCACTGGGACGGGAAAATAACGACTTCAACGCTATTTTCTGAGTCATCAACCTGCAGGCTGCACATGTTATCGCCTTTTTTGGTCGTGCGTTCCTTAAGTGCTGTAATCATTCCTCCGAAGCACGGCATAATGTCGCGGGACTGCCATTTTGAAATCTCTGATATTTTGCAATTCGTGAAGGGCTTAATTTTTTCTGCGCTTGAGTCATAGGGGTGGCCGGAAATATATAACCCTGTTACATCACGTTCAAAATTTAATCTTGTGAGCGGGTCAAATTCTTCACATTCGGGCAAAGCTGGCTCAGAGTCATTTACGCTGGTTTCTGTTGACTGTGCAAATAAATCTAATTGATTCGAGGCTTTGTGCTTGTTGATATTAGCTATTACATCAAGATACATTTGCAGGGCGTTAATTAATCTTGCGCGGTTAGTTATTATGCTGTCAAATGCTCCGGCTTTAATCATGTTCTCGACGACTGATTTATTTAACAGACTCAAATCTACACGTTTCAGGAAATCCCATAGAGATAAAAATCTACCGTTTTCTGTGCGTTCCTTGATTATCATTTCGACTGCGTTATGACCGACTCTAGAAATTGCGCCGAGCCCGAATCTTATAACGTCATTAACAGCTGTAAAACTTTCAAACGATGAATTAATATCAGGAGGCAAAACAGGAATCCCGCTGCGCCTGACCTGCAAAACATATTCGCCGAGAACGTCTTTTTTCGCCTTCATCTGACTTGACAAATACGAGGCCATGAACTCAACGCGATAATTAGCCTTCAACCACGCTGTATCATAAGAAATCAACGCATATGCAGCACTATGAGATTTATTAAAGCCATAACCCGCAAATTTTTCGATTAAGTCAAATATATGTCCGGCCTTGTCCTTATCGACGTTATTTTTTTCTGCACCGGTCATAAATTTTTCGCGCTGCTGGTTCATTACTTCGACTTTCTTTTTTCCCATTGCACGCCGTAAAATATCAGCTTCTCCGAGTGTATAACCTGCTAAAACGCTCGCACACTGCATAACTTGCTCTTGATAGAGAATGACTCCATAAGTCTCACGCAAAGTGTTCTCTAACATTTCATGCGGATAATGAGGCTTCTTGCGTCCGTGCTTGCAGTCAATATAATCATCAACCATTCCGCTGTCAAGAGGGCCGGGCCTGTACATTGCAAGGGCTGCGACTAAATCCTCAAAACGGTCAATTTTTAATTTGCGTAACATTGCTCTAATGCCGTCAGATTCAAGCTGAAATACTCCGATTGTGTCTGCTTCCTGCAATAATTTAAAAGTTTTCGGGTCATTCATGTTGTCATTAACTTTTTCGAGGTCGGGGACTTCTTTACCATTGAGGGCGATATTTTGTAATGCCTCCTGAATAATTGAAAGCGTGCTTAATCCAAGAAAGTCCATTTTCACGAGCCCTAATTTCTCAACCGGTTCCATAGTAAATTGCGTAACAACCTGCGAGCCTTCTAATTTCTTAACTGGCACAATTTCAGTAATGGGCATAGGTGTAATAACGACTCCGGCGGCGTGCTGACTCGTGTGGCGTGCAAGACCTTCAATATTTTTTGCGGTATCGACTAAATTTTTTACTTCAGGGTTATTCTCGTATTCGCTCGCAAAGTCTGAATTATTGTGCAAGGCCTCATCAATATTTTTCGCCATTGCCGGAATTAATTTCGCTGTCTTGTCGGTCATGTTGTAATCGAGTCCCATTGCGCGCCCGACATCTTTCACGGATTGACGGCCCTTCATGCGCCCGAACGTGATAATTTGCGCGACGTGGTCAGCTCCGTAAGTGTCAGAAATATATTTTAGCAACTCATCGCGCCCCTTGTCTGATACGTCCGTGTCAATATCGGGCATTGAAACGCGTTCAGGATTAAGGAATCTTTCGAACAATAAATTATATTTCAACGGGTCAAGCTCTGTAATCTTGAGAGACCACGCAACAAGAGACCCAGCCGCCGAACCTCTGCCCGGGCCAATGGGAATATTACGCGATTTTGCAGCTTGTATAATGCTCGATACAATCAAGAAATACGCGCTGAATCCCATTTGAGTAATGACTCCTAACTCATAATCAAGACGCTTTGAATAATTTTCCGGAATTTCCCCGCGCCCAGAGTCAGAAAATCTCTTCTGCAAACCTTCACGAGCTCTAAATCTTAATTCATCATCGGGGGTGCGTCCTTCTGCAAGCTCAATATCAGGGAGCAAATATTTTTTCTGCTTTGGTATTAATTCGACGTTACAGCGTTCTGCGATTTTCACCGTGTTAGTTAATGCTTCGGGGATCTCGGCGAACTCGTTATAAAATTCTTCGGGCGACTTCAAGTAGAAATCATTTGTGCTGAATCCGAATGCGTCATCACCGGGCCCCGCGTGAGTATTGACCTTCAGTAATAATTTATGCCAGTCGTAGTCGCTTTTTTCGAGATAATGAGCGTCTCCGGTTGCAATTACGGGAATATTTAATTTTTGCGAGATCTCGATTATAGCTGCGTTGACCTTTTTTTGTTCGGGTAAAGAGTTAGGCATAATCTCAAGGAAAAAATTATTTTCGCCCATAATGTCCCGATATTCCTGCGCGCATTTAAGGGCCTGCTCGAACTGTTCAGATAAAATATACTGCGGAATTTCACCCGCCAGGCATGCAGAACTTGCTATTATCCCTGAATGATATTGATTCAATAATTCGTGGTCGATTCGGGGCTTGTAATAGAATCCGTCAGTGTTCGCGATAGAAATTAATTTTACGAGATTGTGCCAGCCTTCGAGATTTTCAGCAAGTAACAATAAATGATTGTATCGTTTGTCATCGCGTGAAGTGAATCCGGACGGAGCTACATACGTTTCACAACCTAAAATAGGCTTGACTCCTGCAGCCTTGCAAGACTCGTAAAATTCTACAGCACCATATAAAACGCCGTGATCTGTGATTGCTACTGCGCGGGCTGGGTCGTTCTCGTCGGGATACCATGAGGCAACTTTTTTAGCGAGCTGCTTTGTCCTGATTGCGCCGTCGAGTAAACTATATTCCGTGTGAACATGTAAATGCACAAATTTATTCATCGTTATCGCCTTCTAAATCGTCATTATTATTGTTATTGTCGTCGTCATCGTTATTATCGAACGTTAATAAAATTTCAGCGTTTAACTGTGATGCGCTTAAAGCTCTTATTACGCGTTCGAGTGCTGAATTAGTCTGCTGCTGCTTAACTTGATTCTTTATTGCCGGCGTGGGTGTGCTGACTGATTGATTTTCCTGCTTTGCCGGAGTTAATAATTTTTTCTCGGATTTATAGCAGACATGACTCAAGAGTCCGAATTTGAGAACAATATTTTGGTAGCCGTCAAATAATTCTGTCATGACCGCTGACTGTTGATCAAGCCTCAAGAACTCATAACAATATCTATGCAGCATATCAATAATTAAATTTCCGTCCTGCTCGTAAGTGCATGAGTCAAGCAATGCACAATAAATCTTGAAATTTACGGGTTTAACGGCTGCTAACAATTTTTGCTTTAATTCGGGATCTTCTGGCGGTGATGTGTTAGCTTGTATATTGATTGCTTGAGTAACGGGTCTTGCGGGCTGACTTATAGTTTGAGTCTGACTCTGAGTCTGAGTCGCTGCCGGTCTGGGTGAACTCGTGAGTCCAAGCTGAAACATGCCAAGCAAAATATCTGACTTCAT
>JAFSXS010000101.1 GCA_017443945.1 Synergistaceae bacterium | reverse complement strand
GAGAATACATTTTTGAAATTGAAGCGGTGGCGAGGAATAGCAACCAGATATGCTAAAAAGGCCTCCTCATATATGGCATCGGTACAGATAGCCTGCCTGATTCTCTGGCTTCAAATTCTTATTTGACGACACTACCTAGATAATATTTTCAAGGGAACGACTTATAATGACTCTGTATTTGAGCGCGAAAATGTGAACGCTATTCAAGATAATATTTATACTAAGCAAATTAAGGGCGTTGATGTCCCATTTATTAAGTGCCTTATACGAGATAAAGAGATTCGCATAACTCCTGAAGAGGCAGTCAGGCAATTATTTATTTACAAGCTCATTCACGAATATAAATATAAACGCGAAAATATAAAGCTCGAACATGCTATAAATTTCGGCCGTGAAGTAAAACGCGCTGACATTGTTATATTTGACCCATTACACCCAGAGTCAGAATATATTATTGTCGAGGTCAAGAAGCCCAAATTATTAGACGGTAAGGGACAGCTAAAATCTTACTGCAATGCAACCGGAGCATTAATCGGAGTCTGGACTAACGGGCAGCAAATTATTTCATATAGACGTGAAGAGCCTAATATTTTTGTTGAGTTACCCGGCTTCCCTAGAGCTGATCAGAAATTACGCGATATTCTGACAGAAAGATTTTATATTAAAGACTTGGCCGCAAAAGATAAACTCGCAGCTAATAAGAGATCCCTCAAGGCATTAATTCAAGAAATGGAAGACGAAGTATTAGCTAATGCAGGAGTTGACGCGTTCGAGGAAGTTTTCAAGCTCATTTACACGAAATTATATGACGAAATGCAAAGCACTAGAGACGAAACCCGCGCGCTTGAATTCAGAAATTACGGCGACACTGACAACGCACTCAAGCAAAATATTCAAGAATTATTTAAGAAAGCTCAAGCAAAATGGCCGGGTGTATTTTCTAAAGACGAAAAAATTTCTTTGACTCCCTCGCATTTGTCCGTGTGTGTTGCGTCATTGCAGGAAGTAAAATTATTTAACTCAAATCTTGACGTAATCGATGACGCTTTTGAATATCTCATGAATAAATCTCAAAAAGGTGAGAAGGGACAATTTTTTACTCCACGTTATATTATAGATATGTGCGTTAGAATGCTTAATCCCAGCGAGTCAGAAAGCATGATAGACACTGCGGCGGGGTCTTGCGGATTTCCTGTTCATACTATGTTCTATGTTTGGCGGAAGATTTACGCGCAAAAAAATTTACCTCCCAGCAATTTATTTACTGCCGAGAAAAAATTACCCGAATGCGAAGACTATGTGCGGGAAAAAGTTTTTGCTATAGATTTTGACGAGAAAGCAGTTAGAGTCGCACGGACTCTGAATCTCATAGCAGGCGACGGACGAACTAATGTATTACATTTAAACACTCTTGATTATATGCACTGGGACGACGTTACGAATAATAAAGCGTGGCAAAAAATTTATTATGAGGGCTGGCTGCGTTTTACTGATTTTGCGGAGACTGAAGAAAGCTATAAAAATTTTAATTTCGATATAGTAATGGCAAATCCGCCTTTTGCCGGAGATATTCAGCAGCATAATATAATCGCAAATTATGAACTCGGCAAAAATTCTAAAGGCAAATATCAATCTAAAGTCGGACGCGATATTTTATTTATTGAACGTAATTTGTCATTTCTCAAGCCGGGCGGACGTATGGCAATTATTTTACCTCAAGGCAGATTTAATAACTCAAGCGATAAATATATTCGTGATTTCATTGCTGAAAGATGTAGAATTCTTGCTGTTATCGGTCTTCATGGGAACGTGTTTAAGCCTCATACAGGTACAAAAACTTCTGTTTTACTAGTTCAGAAATGGGACGATGATTTATGCCCGCGCCGTGATGATTACCCGATTTTTTTCGCGACTATGCAGAAACCCAGCAAGGATAACTCAGGCGAGAAGATTTACAGGAAGGACGAGAACGGAAATTTTATTCTTGACTCGCATAATCACTTGATTGTAGATCACGATTTATTTAATCACGAGGGACTCACTCAAGACGGCATTGCAGAGGCTTTTATTGAATTCGCTAAACGGGAGAATTTGAGTTTTTTTCTTGAGGCCCATTCGTCTTTTAATGAAGCAAAATATCAGGCTTTGATGAGTGGGCTTGACTCTCAAGAAGTTATGTTAAGTGCGTTAGAAAATGGCTTTACACTGGGAGCGGAGTATTACGGAAAAAAATATATCGAAGCTGCTCGAATTGTTGAAAGTTGTAGCAATATAAAATCGCTCGGAGAAATTTCACGACTTATTACAGATGGAGATCACGGTTCGCGTGAATATTATGATTCCGGCGTTCCTTGCTTCTTGAGTGAAACTATAGAAGAGGGATATATTGATAATGATAAAATCAGATACATATCATATGCAAAACATGCAACGCTAAACAGGTCTGTACTTCGTCCGGGCGATGTTATTGTAACAAAGACAGGAGTTTATTTTGGAAAAAGTGCTGTTATGCCTGTAAATATCCCAGAAGCTAACATGAGTGCAGATGTAGGAAAAATAACGCTAAAAAAAGGTTATAATCCCTATTTTGTATCAGCATTCTTAAATTGTAAGTACGGTTATTATCAGTTACGCAGGCGGGGCATTAAAGCAACTAGGCCAAGAATTATACTCGCAGAATTTCAAGATATATTAATTCCTAAATTATCAGACGAATTTGACTCGCTCATCGAAAAAATTACACGCAAGGGCATTAATACTCGCGCGGAATCCGTTGCAGCATACACACAAGCACAAGAAATCTTACAGCAAGAATTAAATTTTCCATTGCCGGCTCAATCGCAAAATATCACGACAAAATTATTTTCTTTCACGAACTCAGCAGGACGGCTTGATGCGGAGTACTTTATGCCGAAATATGATTATTTGCTTGAAAATTTGCCCGACTCGTTGACAGTAAAAGAATCTTGTAAGATTCACAATGAAAATTTTAATCCCGCCTCATTAACAGAATATAAATATATCGAGTTAGCTGATGTTGGCACATTCGGCAATATAACGGGGGCGGCCATTGCAAACGGTGCAGAACTCCCGACAAGAGCGCGGCGAATCGTTCATACAGGCCAAGTGATAGTCTCATCAATTGAGGGGTCAATACAGAAATGTGCGATTATCACGGGCGAATATGACGGTGCTTTATGTTCGACGGGATTCTATGTGCTTGACTCGGACTCATATAATCCTGAAACGTTGTTATTATTATTTAAATCTGAACTCGTTCAGAATCTTTTAAAGCGTAGCTGCTCCGGTACGATTTTATCTGCAATTTCTGATGACGGATTCAAAAATGTTAGATTGCCTTGTGTAAGTTATGACACCCAGCAAAAAATTTCAAGTCTTGTGCAGAAATCTTTTACTCTTAGGCGCGAGTCCGAGAATTTAATAAATTTTGCCGTGAAATCCGTAGAACTTGCTATAGAATCCGGCGAGTCTGACGCGATTAAATATATTTCTGCTAAAATTCAGAATAATATACGTGAAGGGAGTAAAGTTTTTTATGAATGAGTCTATACACAAAGTTAGAGAATCTCTTGACAATCTCGGAGCCTCTGACATTGAGATAAAAATTTCAGACAGCACTATTTTTACAGTTGATGACGCAGCAAACGCAATCGGAGTAACGCCCGGCGAAATCCTGAAAAGTTTAATATTTGTGCTTGACAAGACTCAGCCCTGTTTAGTCTTAATGAGCGGTGCAAATAAAGTCGATTCAAAACTTGCTGCTTTATCACTGGGAGGCAGACGAGGCCGCATGATGAGTCCCGATGAAGTATTTTCACGTTACGGCTTTCATGTCGGAGGAGTCCCCCCGCTCGGTTATCCTGAAAAATTGCCCGCTGTCTTGGATGACGATTTATTTAATTACAAAATTGTCTGGAGTGCCGCAGGAACTGATCACGCTTTCTTCCCCGTTGAGCCTGAAAGATTGTTAGCTTTGACTCAGGGAATACGCGCGAAAATAAAGAAGGATTAATTTATGATGGATAAACACAAAGAAAATCAGGAAATTTTTGAGTCTTGGCCGATCCCTAAGGCACTCGCTGAATTAGCACTCCCGATGATATTCGGACAATTAATTATATTGATTTATAATTTAGCTGACACTTTTTATATAGGCCGCACAAATAATCCCTTAATGGTCGCAGGGGTCTCGCTTTTACTGCCAGTGTTTAATATTTCGATAACATTTGCTAATTTATTCGGAGTCGGAGGCGGTACGTTAATATCTCGCTTAATGGGAGCAGGCCGGCACGATGAAGCTAAATCGGTGAGTTCATTTTGTTTTTACATGACAATTTTGACGGCGGGAATTTATGCGGGACTTGTATATATTTTCATGAGAAGTATATTAGAATTATTAGGCGCGAGTCCTGACACTATGATATTTGCCGAGCAGTACACTTTTTGCGTTATAGTAATCGGAGCGATACCGACAATTTTAGGAATGACTCTAGCTAATTTTCTGCGTTCAACAGGTTATGCAAAACAAGCCGGATTCGGTGTCTCAATGGGCGGAATTATAAATATATTTCTTGACCCTTTATTTATGTTCGTCTTGCTGCCGTCTGGTTATGAAGTCTTAGGCGCGGGAATTGCTACAATGCTTTCAAATTTGATAATATGCTTGTATTTCTTAGTTGTAATATTCAGGCTCAAGAATAGTATTTTGTCGCTTGCTGTAAAAAATTTTCGTGCTTCAGTGCAAAATATCAAGTCAATTTTTTATGTCGGAGTCCCTGCCGCAATCGCAGTAACTTTATTTGACGTAACTTATATTATAATCGATAAATTAATGTCGCTTTATGGTGATATTCCTTTAGCAGCCGTAGGAATCGTATTAAAAGCTGAAAGATTGCCGTTAAACGTGGGAATCGGTCTATGTATGGGAATGATGCCCCTTGCTGCTTATAATTATTCGTCGGGGAATTTCAAGAGAATGCGCGAGGCCGTTAATTTTTCGCGTTTAGTCGGACTTGTTATAGGCTTTGTTAGTGTTATATTATATGAAATTTTTGCGGCTGACATCATGAAAATTTTTATAGATGATTCAAGAACTGTAGAATTAGGCACACATTTTTTGCGAGCGAGGACTCTTGCTACACCGTTTATGTTTATATGTTTTCACTTAGTGAATTTCTTTCAGGCTGTAGGAATGGGAGACCGTGCGCTGATTCTCGGCTCTGCTAGGTGGGTTATATTTAACATTCCGTTATTGTTCGTGCTAAATTATTTTTTCGGCATGTATGGAATAGTATGGACTCAAGTTTTAGCGGACGTGTTAATGACTCTAGTGTCAATTATAGTTTATGAAAGATTCATAGCGCAGTATAAATTATAGTGAGAGAGGCAATTTTTACAGCTACATTTACAGCTACAAAAAGTGTTTATTATTTCAGTAATAGCAATGATTTACAAAGCTAAAAAATTTTGTATATGTGCAATATTTTTTTGCGGGTTCGTGATAAAAAATTTGCTGTGAATTCTCGTGATATATTAAGAAAAAATTATCTCGCTGCAGTTCTCGGAAAATTAACGGGAGCTGCATATTTTACAGCTACATTTACAGCTACAAAAAATGTTAATAATTTAAGTATTAGCAATGACTCTCACAGCTATAAATAATAAATTTTTTGCATAATAACCCGCGCTATATTCTCGTGAAAATATCAAAAAATGGCGTGCCCTGCAAAATTTTCCGTAAATATTTTATTAATAGCAAATGGCAGTTATACCAGTCTTCAAAATATTGCCGCTCGACATTGCGAAAACCGAAATGTTTTAATCCCAGCCAGACTATTTTTGCATATGATTCAAGCAAGGAAAATAAAATCACTGTAATTTCTTCGGATATTTTGCCGGAGCGATCTCTGATCATAACTGTTTGATTATCATTATTAACAGCAGCGTATGAATTTATTTCTGAAGGCTCAAGATGTGATTTTCCTGACAAATAACCGTATAATTCCCCTAATCTTTTATCATTGAGCAAAGTCTTTAAATGATTTATATTATGTTGAACGCGATTTTTCTTGATATTATCTATATTTTTTTCTTGCAATAAATACGCTGCCCAGCCTAATTGTTCGAGAATCATGCGGAACACCGGGTTAACTTCTAGGAAAAATCCATTATTAAGCAATATAACCGCAGCTTTAAATGATGTATATAATCTCGTCATAGCTAACGTAAATAATTGCTCTGTAGTCTTTGAGAGTTCATCATCATGAATATTATTATCCCATTCGTGATAATTTTTCGCTATTTGTGATGTCATGTAAGAGTCTTCAATTATGAAATTTCTGACTTGTTCGTGTGAGCTTGTGCTTTTGTCGTCTGATACGTCATCTAAATTTCTTGTCGCAAGTATATCTTCAAATAAAATTTTATTGTCTCGTTCGTGATATGCAATAACAGCTGATAAAATATAAGATCTCAATAACGGCCCGGCATTCAAATCTAATGCATAATGAACGCCTTCATATTCGTATGGGATCATTGATGATATTGCGTCTTTATTCTTATACATTTTATTTTCTAAATCAGCCTTAAAATCTCTGTGCATAATGAAAACTCCCAGACTCATAAATATAAAACTTGCTATAAATTTAATCGGGTGTTATTCTTGCAAAAAAATTTATAATAATCAAGAAGGCAGGTATATATTTTTGTTCAAGATTAATGATAGAGAATTCGACAGCCCGGTTACTATTCAGGACGCATTAAAGGCACTGGGACTCGACAGCAAGAAAGTTATCGCAGGAAAATTTAACGATGATTTATTAGACTTAACGCGCGAAATAAATTCTTCCGGCAAACTTGAAGCAATCACCGGCGAATCTCCTGAAGGACTCGAAATTTTACGGCACAGCACAGCGCATTTAATGGCTCAGGCGATATTAAGACTTTATCCGGGGACTCATTTCGGAGTCGGCCCTGCTATTAAAGACGGCTTTTATTATGATGTTGATGTTGCAGGCACTATCACAGAAGAAGATTTGCCTAAAATTGAGTCAGAAATGCGCAAAATTTCCGGAGCCGGCGAAAAAGTTACACGCGAGGACATGACAAAAGACGCTGCATTAAAATTTTTCGCAAATGATCCATACAAGACCGAATTAATTTCAGAAATCGAATCAGATACAGTCTCAATATATAAACAGGGCGAATATGCTGATTTATGCAGAGGGCCTCACGTTCCTGACGCTGGGAAGATTCATAATTTCAAGTTGTTATCAATTGCGGGGGCTTATTGGCGGGGCAGCGAAAAAAATAAAATGCTCACCAGAATTTACGGCACAGCTTTTGACAAGCCCGACGAGTTAAAAGCATATCTCAAGCAATTAGAAGAGGCAAAATTACGCGATCACAGAAAACTCGGCAAAGATTTAGATTTATTCAGCTTACACGAAGAAGGCCCCGGATTCCCCTTCTTTCACCCTAAGGGAATGGCCATAATGAACACTTTAATAGATTTCTGGCGGCGCGAACATAACAAGCGGGGCTACACGGAAATAAAGACTCCTCAAATTTTAGACCGCGATTTATGGATTCGTTCGGGACACTGGGATCATTATAGAGAAAATATGTATTTCACCGAGATTGACGAGAAGCCATATGCTATTAAGCCTATGAACTGCCCCGGAAGTATTCTAGTTTATAAGACTCAATTAAGAAGTTATAGAGATTTGCCGATGAGATTAACAGAACTCGGCTGCGTTCACAGACATGAAAGAAGCGGAGTCCTTCATGGGCTTATGAGAGTCCGCTGTTTCACTCAGGACGATGCACACACTTATATAACTCCCGAACAGATTAAAGACGAAGTTACTCAAATTATGGAACTCGATAAATATTTCTATAATGACGTATTCGGATTTAAATATTTCGTTGAGCTTTCTACGAGGCCTGAGGACTCAATGGGAACTGATGAGCAGTGGGAGGCCGCAGAGAATGCTTTACGTGACGCACTTGAGAGCACTAATACACCGTATACTATTAATCCCGGCGACGGAGCTTTTTACGGGCCGAAAATAGATTTTCATTTAGAGGACTGTATCGGCAGGACTTGGCAGTGCGGAACGATTCAATTAGATTTCCAAATGCCCGGACGTTTTGGAGTAACTTATATCGGTGAAGATGGAGCAGAACACACACCCGTAATGATTCATAGAGTCGTATTCGGAAGTGTTGAGCGTTTCATGGGTATATTAATCGAACATTACGCCGGAGCATTCCCGTATTGGCTCGCACCCGTTCAAATTAAAATTGTCCCGATTGCTAAGGATCATCTTGATTATTCGCACGAACTCAAGAAAATTTTTGACGGCCTTAATATCCGCGCTGAAATTGACGAACGAGACGAGAAATTAGGGCGCAAGATTCGTGATGCCCAGATTCAAAAAGTGCCTTATATGCTCGTTATAGGCGATAAGGAACGCGATAATAAAACGCTCGGAGTAAGAAAGCGCACAGAAGGCGATTTAGGAAGCATGACTCTTGACGAATTCAAGGCGTTACTTGATAAAGAGTTCAGCCCGATAAAGTAAGAAATATAATAATAAAGACTCCCAGTTAAGACCGGGAGTCTATTTTTTTGCACAAAAATTTTTATAGCGGAGTTACTCCGAGTACTATGCAAATCACGATTGATAAAATACTGATTCCCCAGATCCACGGAAGCGAGTATTTAATGTGTTCGCCTATATCGATTTCAAGAAGTCCGAGTCCTAAATATGCAGCAGGAGATAACGGGGAGATCATGACTCCGACATTCTCAGCAACTAATAAGACACATGCGACGTCCATAGGATTCACTCCGAACTGTGAGGCAATTCCTACAACAACCGGCAATAATCCGAAATAGAATGAGTCCGTCCCTAAGCACATAATTAACGGTACTGCAAAACATGCTACTATGAAATGAGTATAACGGCCAAGATCCGGCGGAATTACTGTAACAACTGCGCTTGCCATTGCGTTTAACATGCCTGTGCCGCTTAATACTCCGGTGAAGATTCCAGCAGCAAATAAAGTTACGACCATTGACATAGCAGCCACGCCGTAATTCTTTAATTTCGCGTTCTGTTCCTTGAGTACTCTAATATTAAACGGTAATGAGACAGCAAGTGCAAGCATAAATACATATGCAGGATTGAAGCTCCCGAACATTAAAGCCGCGATTACTGCAACAACAAGAATGAAATTAAAATATTGCAGCCATGTAGGAACTGTAGATTTTTTCTCGTCTGTCTTTGTCTCAACTTCTGAGTCGTCCGCTGTGAGTCCCAGTTTCTTGATTCGTCTCTTCTGAATGCCGCTCAAGATAAACGCCGTCAAGAATGTAATTACAAGCATTGCTCCCTGAACCGGTAATAATCTGTGCCATAAAATATTCGGGTCAGTCTCTAAAACTGTAGCAGCTCTTATTGTCGGGCCTCCCCATGGGCAGACGTTCATAACTCCTATTGCTACACAGATTAACAGCATTAAAGCTCGATTATCCATTTTTAATTTCTTAAACATGGGAAGCATTGCCGTAATCGTAATTATAAATGTCGTCGCTCCTGAACCGTCAAGATGTCCGATAATTCCCACTGCGGCAGTGGCAAGCATTACAAGTGTTACATTTGTGCCTGCTTTCTTGATCAAGAAATTAACTATTGGATCAAAAACTCCCTGATCGCTCATTAACGAGAAAAACGAAATCGAGAATACAAATAATGATACAGTCGACACCATTTTTGAAATTCCTGAGGCCGCAAATTTATTCACTGCGAATGGGTCAAAGCCTGCTATAAGTGCCGCAATCGTGGGCAGTAAAATAAATGCGACGGGCGGAATTACTATTTTACGGATTAAGCATATTATAAGAATCAATACCATCACAAAGCCTATTACAGCAAGTTTTGTAGAAGGTGCAGCCGCTTTCTTGGCCGGAGTCTTTGGCTTCAACATGTCTGTAAAAGTCTTATACTCATCATCCATAATTTTTTGATATTCGGCTGTGTTAGCAAATCCCGGTCTGTCATTATAGCCGCCGTTCTCTAAGAAAGTCTGCCAAGTTTGAGTCTTTGCCGCGTCCTCAATAGCCTTAGCAAGTGCCGCTATAGCCTCAGGAGGAGTCCCCTTTTTCGCAAAAATTCCGCGTTCAGGCCCTAAGAATGATTTAATGCCGAGTTCTCCCGCTGATTCTACATTTGGATAACGCGACATTCTTTTTTCTGACAGGACTAATAAAGGTGTAATATCTCCTGCTGAAATAAGCTCGGCGATTTCGTCCGTTCCAGTCATCATTAAATCAATTTGTCCCTCTTTTAGTGCCGCGTTCATTCCTGCACCTGAAGGATAATTTACTTCGAGAAGACTCAAGCCCTCAATCGCCTGTCTTAATGAAATGCCGTCAACTCCTGTGCTTGTCAGCATTCCCACTGTTATGCTTGCAGGGTGGCTCTTCACAAATTCGCGCAATTCCGAGAAATTATTATAGCCTCGTTCTTCCATTGTCTTACGTGAGGCCGCAATAACGTTAATTGCGTTAACAAGTCTTGCTACCGGGACAAATTCATCTTTGAACTTGAACGACATACCGCCCTGAATGTCCATGATAAATAAACTTTGAGTCCCTATCATGAAAGTATAGCCGTCTGCAGCCTGCCCGCGAGTATAAGCCGCTCCATTTGCCCCGCCGTTGCCTGTGAAATTAACGACGTTGACATCAATCCCTGAAGACTCTTTCAGTGCCGCAGCAAGTGCCCTCAATGTCGAGTCAGCTCCGCCGCCTTCTCCCCATGGACATACAATTGTGATAGGCTTGTCAAATTTCCATGCTGACGAGTCGCTTTCAGCCGCGAATATTACCGACGTACACAAGGAAATTGCAAGTAATGCAGTGAGTAAAGCAAAAATAAATTTTTTCACGTGAATTTTACCTCCCATATATAATATAAAAATTTTATTTCTTGAGTGAAAATATTATATCTGAATTCATGCAAGATGACATTATATTTTTACTGGAAATTTTTTATTAGCTCAATTATACGCAGCAAATATTATAAAATTTATCGGCTCGCACTTGTCGTGTAGTTGCGCCCGCCCGCCCGCCATAATTTTTTAGCTCGCACTGATATTTTTTTGTGTATAGCTGTAAATCGCTGTTAGTCAGTCTAATCAAGCATTAAATATAATTTCTTGTGCTTATAGATTCCCGTCCGCCCGTCTAACTGATAAAATTTTTTGCTGTGATATATACTATTTTGCTAAGATTTTCACATTATAAATGATATACTATTCAGAAATTTTTTATATTATATTTAATAGGAGTGACTCGAGTTGCAAAAAAAATTAAATGTCGGCATTCTCGGAGCTACAGGAATGGTCGGGCAGCGTTTTATTCAAATTCTCCATAATCATCCATGGTTTAACATTGAAGTAATTGCTGCATCACCTAACAGCAAGGGCAAAACCTACGAGGAAGCCATGAAAGGACGCTGGCTGCTCAATGAGACTATACCCGAAGAAGTTAAAAAAATGACTCTCGATGATGTTAATGACGTTAAGGGAATCAGTGAACGAGTTGATTTTGTCTTCAGTGCTGTGAACATGACTAAGGACGAAATTAAGGCCATTGAAGAGACTTACGCGAAAACAGAGACTCCGGTCGTATCGAATAACAGCGCGCATAGATGGACTCCCGATGTTCCTATGATAATACCGGAAATTAACCCGGAACACGCAGAAGTCATAAAATTTCAGCGCAAGAGACTCGGCACTTCACGGGGATTTATAGCAGTAAAGCCTAATTGCTCGATTCAGAGTTATGCACCTGCTTTTGCTGCGTGGCGAGAGTTTGAACCCTATGAGTCAATCGTAACGACTTATCAGGCAATTTCAGGAGCAGGCAAAAATTTTAACACTTGGCCGGAAATGGTAGGAAATATTATTCCCTATATAGGCGGAGAAGAAGAGAAGAGCGAGAAGGAGCCTTTACGCATATTCGGGAAGATTCAAGATGGAGTCATAGTCCCGGCAAGCGAGCCCGTTATTTCTGCTCAGTGCGTAAGAGTCCCCGTTTTATATGGACATACTGCGGCGGCATTCGTGAAATTCAAGAAAGCACCTCCCAGCAAAGAAATCTTAATCGAGAAGCTAAATAATTTCAGGAGTCTGCCTCAAGAACTCGGATTACCCTGTGCACCTGAACACTTTATAAAATATTTAGAAGAAGATAACCGGCCTCAAGTCGTACTTGATGTAAATTACGGGAATGGTATGGGCGTAACAATAGGAAGACTCAGACCTGATAATATTTATGACTGGAAATTTATCGGGCTGTCTCACAACACTTTACGAGGCGCAGCGGGCGGTGCTGTTGAATGCGCGGAATTATTGACAGCACAGAAATATATCGAGGCTAAATAACATGATAAATATAGCGATTTTAGGATTTGGCACAATAGGGAGCGGAGTCGCTGAAGTAATCGAGAAAAACTATAACGAAATTAAAAACGTTCTCGGTGATACTATTCACGTGAAATATATTCTTGATATTCGAGACATTCCCGGAGCAGTCAATGACATAAATATAATCGTAAATGATCCTGACATAAAAGTAATTTGCGAGACTATGGGCGGGAAGGAACCGGCTTATACTTATACGCATTTGGCACTTGAGCGGGGGATCTCTGTATGTTCGTCAAATAAGGAACTCGTTGACGCACACGGAGTCGAATTAAGCGTAATAGCCCGTGAACATAACTGTTCATATTTATTTGAAGCAAGCGTCGGGGGCGGAATTCCCATTATTAGGCCGTTGCGGGAGTCATGCGGTCATGAAAAAATTACGAGAATCGCGGGAATCCTTAACGGGACTTGCAATTATATTTTAACGAACATGAGGGCCGGCAAAACTTTTGACGAGGCACTGAAGGAAGCTCAAGACAACGGATTTGCGGAACGTAACCCCGCAGCGGACATTGAAGGCCATGATACAGCGCGTAAAATTGCGATTCTTGCGTCCCTTGTGTCAGGTCAAAAATTTTCATATGAACAAGTAAATTGCACCGGCATAACTGATGTAACTTTACAGGATATTATTGACGCAGAAAACGAGAATGCGACAATTAAGTTACTCGGCGTATATGATTCCGAGGGGCCGTATTTGACAGTTGCGCCGTATATAATCCCTCAAACAAGCCCGCTTTATAGTGTCAACAGCGTATTTAACGGGATAATGATTCACGGGACTATTGTAGACGATTTAATGTTTTATGGACGTGGAGCAGGCAAATTACCTACAGCAAGCGCAGTTGTCTCTGATGTTATAGAGTGCGCAAAAAATATCGGACGCAACATAAATAATAATTTCGCTGATCTCAAGCCCGCAGAAGTGAAATCACAAGAGCCGCCAGAGTCAAAATTTAGATACTTGGAGTAATTGATTTCATGAAAAAAGTAGTCAAATTCGGCGGAAGTTCATTAGCTGACTCTAAACAGTTCGAGAAAGTAAAAAATATAATTCTTGCTGATGATTCAAGAGTCTATGTTGTTCCTTCTGCACCCGGTAAAAGAAATAGCAGCGACATAAAAATAACTGACCTGCTTTATAAGTGTTACAAGCTCGCAAAAGAAGGGAAAAATTTTTCTGACTCGTTCGCAATTATTCAAGAAAGATATAACGAAATTATACGGGGCCTAAATTTAAATCTTGACTTGAGCGAAGAGTTTAGCAAAATTGAAGTCAAATTACTGAATGAACCTGAGCGAGATTATACGGCTTCACGGGGCGAATATTTGAACGGGCTTATAATGGCGAATTATTTAGGCTTTGAATTCGTTGACCCGGCCGAAGTAATTTTCTTTGACAACTCCGGAAATTTTGAGCCTGACAAGACAAATGCGGCCTTGAGTAAGAGACTCGAGTCAATTTCTCACGCAGTAATACCGGGATTTTACGGAATAAACGAGGCAGGAAATATCACAACTTTTTCACGGGGCGGCTCAGATATAACCGGCTCAATTGTTGCGCGTTCGTGCCGTGCTGCTGTATATGAGAACTGGACGGACGTTTCAGGCTTGTTAATGGCAGATCCCAAAGTCGTAAATAATCCCGCTGTCATGAAAAATATAACGTATAGAGAATTGCGCGAACTTTCTTATATGGGAGCAAGTGTAATGCACGAAGATGCTATATTCCCAGTAAAGAAGGCGGGAATACCCATAAATATACGCAACACGAATCAGCCCGATGACCCCGGCACTTGGATTGTAGCGAACACTGCGAGACGGTCAAAATATATGATTACTGGAATCGCAGGACGTAAAGATTTCTGCTCGATAATTATAGCCAAAGATTTAATGCATTCTCAATCAGATTTTTATCGCAAGGTCGTGCAATGCTTTGAAGAAAATAATATACCGCCCGAGCACTTGCCTTCAGGAATTGACACAATGACAGTTATCGTTCAGGAGTCAAAATTTATCGAGCATGAACAGGAAGTATTAAGGCGAATTGCAAAATTTGTTGAGCCTGATTCCCTTGAAGTCGAGTCGGGAATAGCTTTAATTGCAGTAGTCGGCCGCAGCATGAAAGCTCAAACAGGAACAGCAGCTAAAATTTTTCAGGCTCTGGCAGAAGAAAGAATTAACGTCCGAATGATTGATCAGGGAGCTTCAGAATTAAATATTATTGTCGGAGTCCTAAATGAAGATTTCGAACGGGCAATCAGGGCAATTTATAGCAAGTTCGTTAATTAGCGCAAAATAAAAGAATTCCCCCCGGCTTTGATTGAGTCAGAGGGGAATATTTTTTTAACGTTTTCTAGTGATTACAAAGCCGCTCACTAATAACAAAGCAAGTGCGATCATTCCTGAATTACAGCCGCCGCCTCCGCTGCCTCCGCCGCTGACTGGGACAAACGGTAAATCATTATCATCAGAATTTACAGGATTTACAGGACTCGGAGTCGGTGTTATGTCGTCTGAGTCTCTTGTGCCGGGATTCTCGCCAGCCGCATCCACGAAAAATTCAAGCTGCCAATTTCCGTCAACATTTCCGTCGCCGATTAAGATATAAGGCACTCTGTCATCCCTGAAGACTTCAATATAAGCCGTCTTGTTAGTATTTATGCTAGTTGCGTCTGCTATTAATACAATGAAATCAAGATATAAATCATTGCTTGAGATAAACGCATTAAAGCATTCTGACGCGGTTATTGCCGAGCTGTTAACATTTGCGCCCTTGTTGTTAATTGCCGTGAATAAATTTGTGTCCTGTTCACGAGTCGCCGCCGAACGTACCCAGATAGCCGCAAAACTTGAGAATCTATTAAATAATTCCGATGAAGTCATTGCGCTATTTAGAGAGTCCCAGCGATTCACGAGTAATGAACTCTGACGCGAAATTTTCAGCCTGACTGCTACGGGCTGAACTGCTATATTATTAGGCGTGTAGACATCCAAAGACGCGGGAATATCTCCCGACATATCACTATAATCCGGCACTACTGAATGATCATAGCTTACCATTTCTTCGGGGACTGCCTTATTAATTGCAAACGGAGTAACTGCGCTCGCTCTTATATAAGTCTCTGCCGGAGTAACTGCGCTTATTTCCGGACTAATCATGACGGGCGGGACTCCCATTAAATTTGTGAGTTCGTAAATTGTCTCGTCATTGTTTTGAGTTACATCGGCAAATTGCATATTGAATCCCTGAAGTCCTACGCTTCCGCCCTGAGTGTTAATTGTGATTCGTGAAGATTGCGGGGTCATTCCTGAAACTCGTTTATATTGCAGCCTTAAATCTTTAGGAGTCGTATTTGCGTATTCGTATAATCTGTAAGACTCGCTTGTGTCATTGCCTGTATTTAATGGGAAGTGATTGCTATAAACAGTAACGAGTCCGGGTGCTATTTGGCTGTGAGCGTCGAGCATGAAATAAGCCGGTAAAGTTCCGTATAAATCGGGCGTTAAATCATATTCCCAGTGGTCAGGAATAATATAATTTGTGCCTGAATACGGATATAATTCGTATCTTGTGCCTGTCCTGTTAGTAATCTTTGTCTCGATCTTATAATCTGAAGACGCGGAATTATAAGGAGTCATTGTAAAGAAAGTCCCTAAATTCCGGGTTGTGCTTGTTTGAGCGTCCCACGTAAATTTTTGACGGCTTGCAAGATCCCCGCTTTGATTGTAAATAGTCATGTCGAATATTAGGGGATTCTCTGACGCATTCCCGTTTGAAACGTTTGCTATTACCATAGGAATCGGGGAGGCCTCGCGATAATTGCTGTAACCCGTTGCGAGATTTGCGCGCTGTCTGAAAGTTATATAGCCCAGTGTGCTGCCGTAAGATTCTGCGTTGTCGCTCCTGACATTTACATTTACTGAATGATATTCGCCGGGATTTGTTAGAGTCTCTTGAGATGGATTAATTGATACGTTGTAATTATCGCCGAAATTAATTTCTATATTTTCATAGACGCTCCGAATATCGCACAAATATTTTATATATGATGAGCTGTAATCATCTTCAAGAGTATATGCGGTTTGCCCGTTAGAATCTAAAATTTTCGTGTCATTGCTTATAACATATACAAGCGTGTTGCTTGAGTCGTAAACATTATCGCCTGACACAGTATAAGCTCTGTTGCCGTCAGTGTCTCGGATTATCGAGTAATTATCGCCCGACGCTGAATAAGTATAAGTCAAAGGGTAGCTTGCATTAACTCCCGACCCCGTGCGGACGTAAATATCTGCGCTGTTAGTGTTGCTTGAGTTAATTTCTATTATGCAGTAAACAGGCTCATTGATAGGCTCATTGATTGAGTCATATTTATAATTCTGCCACCATCGCATATTTGAGCCCCTGCCCCAGCCGTACCAAAATGGGAAGTGTCTAGCATAAGCATTACCGAAATTGACTTTAAATTCTGCTCGGCCTCCTGTTGTTACGACGCATAAAGACTCTAAAGGGTCAGGGTAAACGTCATAATGAGACGCATAAACTAATCCCCGATCTATCCATGCATTATATGGCTGAGGTTCTTCGGCCAAGACGTAATTAAAACCGTTCACAATGTCAGCAAGACTTGAAAAAGTTATTTCGGGAATTTCTCCGCCCATTGTCCGTCTATACATTCCCGCGTGTGTATCGTCTTCAGGGAAGTAATAATAATAGTGATAATTTTCATAAACTGTAGCGAACCATTGAGGGCCTGCAACTGAGTCACGGCGTGAGGCTCCTGTTATGTCCCTTAACTGGTAAAAGAATCCAATATCAGAATTCCCGTATCTTGAATAAACAAGTGCTAAATCAGTATCATCTAAACGCGGATATAAATGATAGGGATCATAGCTCGCTGCCCATGAAGTCCCGGAAAATACAAGCAATGACGCAAAAATAAAACTCAAAGCGCAAAATTTTTTGAATCTCAAAATAAATCAACTCCTGTAAAAATTTTTATTTAATTCGGAATGCCTATATAACTTACTGCGACATCTCCGCCGAATTCAGGTGATAAGTCAAGAGCCTGCTTCATTCTATGAAATGTTACAGTTTTTGTAGCACGAACAGCCGCGCCCAGTGCCTCGCCCGTATCGCAGTCAAGCCCGGAAGGAATATCAACCGAGACAATATGCACAGCCAGTGAATTAATTGCGTCAATTACTCGTTTATAAATGCCTTCAACGGGACGATTTAAGCCGGTTCCGAAAATAGCATCTATACAAGTTTCGCAGCCTCTCAAAGCGTGTTCGAAGTCCTCAAAATTTTCGTCATTTACTGTGTTAAGAACTTCGGGCGCAAGTTTGCTCATTATGCGTAAATTAGTCTTGAAATCTTCGCTGCCTTTATTAGGATCGCCGACTATATAGACTCTTACGTCTTTGCCGAGTATGCACAAATGCCGGGCGATTGCGAGTCCGTCGCCTCCATTATTGCCGGGTGCACAGACAATTGCGAATACTGCATAATCATGGACTTCACGAATAACGGCGATTGCTGCATTTTCCATTAAGAGAATGCCGGGGATTCCAAAATCTTCAATAGCTCGTCTGTCTGCTTCCCTAGCGTCTTTACGTGTAAATGCTTCCGGCGAGTGTACATCATGATATACTACTTCACGGTGAAATTCGTCGGGGTCATAAAATTCAAGCTCGTTATTAATTTCTATTTCAGGGGGCATATAAAAATTTTCTCTCCTCCGTTAAAAATTTATTAATATTATATTACCAGATAAAATATTTGCCCGAACATGTTATTATTATTTCATGATTACGCTTGAAAATTTTAGGGAATTGCTGGAAAAATTAAATTTTGTGCCTGATTTATGCGAGTCTATATTCACGTATGAATTCAAAACGTGCAGACTTTCAGCGGATTTCACGAGCAAGAAATTAATTTATCCCGAACAGATAAAGGGACGCGAGCATAATAACTCATTCAGCGCAAATGAAAATTTTGTAGTGTTTGAATGTGTATATAATTTGCTGAAAAAAGGGTGGCTGCCTGAAGATATAGAACTTGAGAAATCTTGGCCGCTGGGACGGACTCAGAAGAGCGGGCGCGCTGATATATGCGTATATAATAAGAATAATTCTGATGAGGTCTTAATGATTATCGAGTGCAAGACATGGGGGCGGGAATTTGACAAGGCACTAAACGATATGAAGACGGACGGCGGGCAGTTATTTTCTTACTGGCAGCAAGAGAGCTCGGCAAAATGGCTCGTTCTATACGCGTCGGATATTAGGGACGGGCAAATTATTTATAAATCACCGGCTATAAATTGCACTGACGACAAAAATTTATTGCTGATTAATGACGATAACACGAAATTATACAAGAATTCTCACACTGCGCAGGAAAAATTTAATACTTGGCGGGACACTTATAATTTAGAGATTCATGACGATATAATTTTTTCGGACTCGTCGACTGCTTATAATATAGGCGTGCCACCATTGAGAAAACGGGATTTAACACCGATAAGCGAGGGCGACAGAATTATAAACAAGTTCGAGGAAATTTTGCGGCATAATAACGTCTCTGATAAAGAGAATTCATTTAATAGGTTAATTGCGTTATTTATTTGCAAGTTAGTTGACGAGATTAACAAGGAAAATGACTCAGAGGTCGAATTTCAATACAAGTTCAGAGCCGATGACTACGAAATTTTACAAGATAGATTGCAGCGTCTTTATACTGAAGGAATGCTGAAATTTATGCGTGAAGAAATTACATATATACCGTCAGATTATCCTGATAGAGTATTCAAGCAATATACAGGCCATAACAGGAAAAACGCTATTGAAGATTTAAAAGCTGCCTTCAGAAAATTAAAATTTTACTCAAATAATGATTTTGCGTTTGTTGACGTTCACAATGAAGATTTATTTTACAAGAATGGCAAAATTTTAGTAGAAGTCGTTCAGTTATTCCAGAAATATAGAATCGTTCATGACAAGAAAAATCAATTACTGGGCGATTTATTTGAGCAGTTACTTGATAAAGGATTCAAGCAAAATGAGGGACAATTTTTTACGCCCATGCCGTTGACTCGTTTTATATGGGACTGTTTGCCGCTCAAAAAATTTGACACTTGGCCGAGAGTTATAGATTATGCTTGCGGGGCGGGTCATTTTTTGATTGACGCTATAGAAGCTATAAATCATTTCATTCCCAGCGATAATAATGACTGGGTTCGTGATTCTATATTCGGCATAGAGAAGGATTACAGGCTCGCTCGTGTCTCAAAAGTTTCTCTATTCATGAACGGTGCAGGAGGCGGCAATATAATTTTCGGGGATGGACTCGATAACAACGAACAGATAAAGCCGGACTCATTTGATATTCTCACAGCGAATCCCCCCTATTCTGTAGCAAGTTTCAAGCAGCATTTACAGTTAAAGCAAAATAAATTTTCATTACTTGACTCAATCAGCAATAACGGCTCAGAAATTGAAGTATTATTTATCGAGCGAATTACACAATTATTGAAATCAGGAGGCATAGCAGCTGTAATTTTGCCGTCGAGCATATTAAGCAATGACTCAGCAAGTTATATAGCAGCACGTGAAGAGATCCTAAAAAATTTCATGATCCGCGCAATAGTCAAACTCGGCAGCAAAACTTTCGGAGCAACAGGCACTAACACGGTTATAATGTTTCTTGAAAAGTTTATAGAGCCGCCGGCAAGATTTAAACTCGTTTATGACAGCGTTGACTCAATTTTTGAATCGCGAAATCTCGAAGACTGGGAAGATAATTTTATTTTGTCGGGTTATCTTGATTTACAGAGTTTGACTCTTTCAGACTGGGAATTATTCATAAATGAAAGTCTAAATTTTGACTCACTGCCTGAATACTTCAAAGAATATTTTGACTCATTCAAGGCCAAGCAGGAATTTAACGCGCGAAATTTTTACGACTGGACAAAGAAAATCGAACGCGAGAAAATTTTTTATTACGGACTGACATATAATAATCGCACTCTGATAATAACGGCTCCGAATGATAACGCAGGTCAAAAAGAGTTTTTAGGCTATGACTGGAGCAACAGGAAAGGCGGAGAAGGCATAAAAATTTTTGAGAGGGGCGGCAAATTATATAACGAGTCAGACAGAGAAGCAGCGGGAACACTTGCGCATTTGGTGAGACAGTCATTTAATGACGATCAAGAAATTATAATGACTCAGGATAACGCGAGATTTTCAAGAGTCGTGAAGACGTGCGAAATGTTAGAGTTTTCAAGAGTGAGCTTTAACAAGGGAATGACTTTATCACCTCTGCAAAAAATTGTCGATATGGAAGGAAAAACGACTCTGAAAAAAGTTTTTGATGTTATAACAGAACGAATAGATACAAACCTTCTTACACCGTCGCAATATATTACAACAGAAACAATGCTACAGAATTGTCAAGGAATAACGGAATTTAATGGCATATTACCTAAAGGAAGTGTTTTCAGATTCAAAAAAGGTGATATTCTTCTTTCAAATATACGTCCTTATTTACAAAAAATTTGGCTGGCCGATTTTGATGGTGGCTGCTCTACAAATGTTCATGTTTTCAGAATCAAAGACGAAAAAATTTACAATAACAAATATATTTTTTACATGTTAGCTCGCAAAAATTTCTTTGATTTCGTTATGCTGAATGTGAAGGGCTTAAATATGCCGCAAGGTAAGAGAGAGCATATATTAGATTATGTTATCCCCCTGCCTCCGATAAATATACAGGCTGAAATCGTCAAAGAGTGTGAAGAAATAGACTCGCAAGAATCTAACTCGCGCAAAATAATAGAAGACAGCCGGGCAAAAATTGAGTCGTTATTCCGTGAACTTGCATTAAAAACGGTGCGGATTTCGCTTAATAATGTTGTTGAATCTATCACAAATAGAATAGATACAAGCCTGTTACTTCCTTCTCAATATGTAACAACAGATACAATGCTTCAAAAATGTGAGGGAATAAGACTTTACGAGTCAAAATTACCTGCTGGGAGCGTCATAGAATTTCACAAGGGTGATATATTATTATCAAACATTAGGCCATATCTGAAAAAATTATGGATAGCTGATTTTGACGGCGGATGTTCACCGGATGTATTAGTATTCAGGCGCAAGGGGATTTATTCGGAAGAGTTTATTTATCAAGCTATGAGGCGCGAAGAATTTTTTGATTTTGTAATGCAGGATGTGAGTGGGTTGAAGATGCCGCGCGGTAAACGTGAACACATACTAGATTTTATGATTCCCGCTCCATCTGAAGCAACGCAGCAAAAATTTATTGATGATGTCAGAGAGTTAGAGTCAGCGATAAAAGAATCCCGGCTCAAGATAAAATCTCTATCAGGTCAGAAAGAGTTAATCTTGAAAAAATATCTTGCATAAATAAAAGTTTTGTGATAAATTGCGCGTTATAATATGAATGGAGATAATTTGTTAATGCCGACTATCAGCTTATTTTTCGGAATTATTATAAGAATGTACTGGAGAGATAATGACAGACATAAATTGCCTCACATGCATGCTTATTACAATGAATATGAGGCGGTTTTTACACTTGACGGCGAGATTTTATCAGGAAATTTTCCTGCAAAACAGGCAGCACTTGTAAAGGCTTGGGCATTATTGCATGAAGAAGATTTAAAAGCTAACTGGCAGCTGACTTTAAACGGGGAAGAAACATTCCGTATTGATCCATTGCGCTAATATATTATGAATATGAATATTATAACGGGACGAGAAGAAATGTTACCGCGTGTATCTCATGTAGAAGCACATTCAGATTATGTATTAATAATAACTTTCACTAATGGTGAACGAAAAAAATATGATGCAAAAATATTGTTAGATCTGCCTATGTATAAGAATCTCGCAAAAGTTTTTATGTCAGCACGAGTAGAATTCGGTACAGTTACATGGCCGGGAGATATGGATATAAGCCCCGATACTCTTTATCTTAACAGCACAAAAATATAAACTCTTGCATAAATAAAAGTTTTGTGATAAATTGCGCGTTATGTCTAGTTCGATTAACAGCAAAAACAGAATAGTGGCATTTAATCGCAAGGCCAAGCATGATTATTTTATACTTGACTCTTTTGAGTGCGGTATAGTCTTAACAGGAACAGAAATAAAGAGTGTCCGTGCAGGAAATTTGAATCTTAAAGACTCATATGCCTCAATCGAGAACGGGGAATTATTTTTGTTCGGTGTTCACATATCGCCGTATGAAAAAGGTACGTATTATAATCATGAGCCTGAGAGGACGCGCAAATTATTGATTCATAAGCACGAATTAATAAGACTCCGAAGCAAGACTCGTGAAAAAGGTTTGACTCTTGTGCCTATGAGTATATATATAAAAGAAAATAAGCGCGCAAAAGTTGAAATCGCCTTAGCACGAGGCCGGACTGTTCACGATAAGCGGGACATGATAGCGGACAGAGATGCAAAAAGGAATATGGCGCGGGCTGTGAGAGAGAACGGACGCAGCAGGGACTATGAATAACGCGGGGGCGACAGGTTTCGACAGCGTTAGGAGGGTCTGAAGGAGCAGGTCGGGGGAAGTCTGTAACAACCCGTAAAACTATCGGACAAGAAAATAAACGCAGAAGATAATTTTGCATTAGCGGCCTAGTTGCCAGCTACGCCGAGGGATTGGACAATGCTGCTGGTTCGCCTGAGGTGTCATGAAAAGCAGCTCCCCACCTTGTAGAGAGTCCGGCAAGGTGATAGACCCGTAAGACTCTAGGAACGTTGAAGGGTGTCTTTGACCTGACACGAACGACAATTAACAAAGAATAAGCCTGTAGAGCCGTCATGATTGGCCAACGTTGGACGGGAGTTCGATTCTCCCCGCCTCCATCAGAATAACTCTCGACTTAAATTTTTAAGCGAGTTACAACAATAAATCAGGAAAAATAGGGCATTTCTCGGAAAATTATCGGGAGACGCTTTAATTATTGTGAGTTCTGTTTACGGTGCAGTACTGAAGCAAATAGAAATCACAAAATTTTAATTCAGGGCTTAATCAGGGCTGGAATAGGGCGCAAATAGGGCTGAAATTTTTATTAAAATTTATCATGAATGCTGACAAACACTGTATATTTTCAATAAAGATGGCTGAAGGGCCGAAATTTTTGAATTGTTTTTTATATAGCGATAATAAAAAAGAGCGTCCCGAATTTTTCAAGACACTCTTTTAATTTTATAATTATAAAACAATTATTACTTTTCAGCCCTTCGGCCCTAAAATAACGTTCAGGCAGTAAGTCAAGGTTAGGAGCGTTTTTTGCGTGAATTTTTCAGCCCTAATCCTGCCCTTTTTCGACCCTGTTAAAGCCCTTTCGAGGCAGTTTATATTTTTTAATCAGGCTTTTTCGAGTTGCTTCGCTTTTCATCGCCTCAAATTCTCCAGTATCACTGTTAAACGTCTTGAACCTGAAAATCACTTCGACTTTATTTTCATAGACAGTAACCTTGTCAATGTATGATGTAATAAAATTCCGACATTCCGATAATTTCCTTGTCTTGATAAATTCGCTTGAACGTTCGATAAGCTCTTTAACGATTGCTTCAGAAATTGCGTTTGAGGTATTTTTGTCCTCAATTTCTTTGCGTTGACGTTCTAATAATTTCTTTTCCTCGTCAAGCCTCATCAAATCCGCCTGTGCAATATCGGCTGAAAGTCCTTTATCCATTATAAAGCTGAAAATATTTGAAATTTTGCGCTGATTTTCTTCAAGAGCCTTTTCAATTCGTTTTAATTCGCTGTCCGACTCAGAAGCTATTTTGTTGTTGTACTCGTTAAGCATTGCCGTTAGTTTTTGGATTGAATAGTTCGAGAACAGTTTTTCATAAAGTTCATCAAGTACGTAGTTATCAACGTATTCACGGCGAATTTCTTTATTTTTACAGCCTCGTTTATTAGCACTGCCGTAACAGCGATATGAAGAATAACGGCTTTTATTTCGTCCGCAAATTCTTGTGTTGCCGTACATTCCTTCATCGCACTCACCGCAGACAATTAAACCCGATAACAAATAAATCTCTCTTGCCTTGTACATTCCTGCTTTATCACGATTATTCTTCATTTTGAATTGCACGATGTCAAAAGTCTGCTGGTCGATAATCGCAGGAACTCCACCGTCAATAACAATCCATTCATCTTTAGGTTTTAACGTTGGATTTCTCTTTCCTGAAACGCTTTTTTCGAGCTTCTTATTGAAAATATACTTGCCAGCATACTTTTCATTTTGAAGTATCGAATAAAGGCTGTTTTTGCCGAATAATTTTCCTCGTTTGGTACGATATCCCATGCCGTTTAAGTAGCTTAAAATTTGATTATAGCCTACATCATGAGCGTATTTCTCGAAAATTATTTTTACGATTTTTGCCTCGCTCTCATTGATGACGTATTTGTGTGTTTCAGGGTCAACGTCATAACCGAGTGGAGGAGTACCGCCTAAATGTTTGCAATCGTAGGCACTTTCTTTCATGCCCTTCATAACTTCTCTTGCTAAATTTACGCTGTAATATTGCGCCATGCTTTCAAGCAATCCTTCTAATATCAGACTTTCAGGCGAACCGTCAAGGTTTTCTGATACTGAAATTAGAGTTACGCCGTTCATCTTCAATTTGCGTTTATAAACAACTGAGTCGTATTTGTCTCTTGCAAATCTATCGAGTTTGTGAACAAGCAGGTATTTGAATTTGTGTTCTTCGCTGTCTTTAATCATTCTCTGGAATGCTTCT